>JAIROR010000005.1 GCA_031257415.1 Holosporales bacterium
CAAGCCATTACTCTCCTACTAATCAAATATACCTTAATCTGTACCCAATCTAAGATAGCCCTGCAACCTTGCATAGATGCTTCAGTTCATAAAACAAGCCCTTGCCAAATCACAACAGCTGCTCAAGTTCCCATGTACTGGCCAAGTACCGTGCGACCTTGTGCTGCGGTTCTTTCGTCAATCATCCTGTTTCTAAAATGAAACAAACATGAACTATCTTTTCTTTTACTCTCTTCTAACAATGCGAGAAGCTCTTCACCTCTCTTCTATAGAAGCACCCTTGCGCTACCAGTATCATCCTTACCATATGCGGTAAGAATATCCTTCTATAGATGGCCAAACATAAACTCCTATGACTTGCACAGGAGGGCTTCATAAATGGGTTAGGACGTTTCGCTTCATAAACAAGCAACCCCACTTACTTATTTATAGGCTACCACAATATTTTTTGCAATGCAACTATTTTTTTATGTCCCATCACATTTTTGTCCCAAAAAAAGATTTTTTTGTCTCATATCGGGAACCAGCTTCTGGATTGGTTTGGCTCAAAACGCGTTAATTCGAGCACATCTCCTTCAGCAACTGCACAAGCTGCTCAATCGTTTTTCGATTCGTTTCAACATAACAGGTTTTCACCGTATATCCAAGAAAAAGCGTGGCATAAACCCGAAAAATAGAATGATTCCAAACAGTGTTATCAGGATTAGCTTCTTGGAAGCTGTCGGCTTGTTATATATCTCGTTTGGCATACCGGTTTTCCATGCTCCAAAGACGTTATAATACAGCCAAAATGTGTATGCCGAAGAGGAAAGGATAATTAATCCCAAGAATGCTACATATATTGGGGAGAGTTTATATGCGGAATACATCGTTGTAATTTCCACAAAGAATCCCCAAGTGGCTGGGCTTCCAATGAGCATGAAGAATACAACCGCCATCACATGCTTGATAGCTCGAGATTCAACAAATCTCAAATTCGTCATGCTTCTTGTATTAAACGCTGCCTTTACAATATCGGAAATGAAGAACAAAATCGTTATTATGAAGCTGTGATACAATACTGCAAAAACGAAATTTTTAATGCCTATTCCACTGAGCAGAATAAACATATACATATTCATATGCAGCACTGTAAAATAAGCAAAAAACTTTTTTAAATCGTCTTGGATAAACAGGTGAGCGCAGGCGATAGCCGAGCTCACAAGACAGATTATTGCTATAATATCAGTAAATCTAACGAGTTCGTCGAAGAACACATGGTAAAGAATTTTGATTATAACAATAGTTGCAAATTTCAAAGCAATGGCCCCAAGAATAACAGAACAAGTAGTAGGAGAGTCGGAATGGACTGTAGGGACCCAATAGTGAAACGGGAAAGTTGGTATTTTTATTGCGATTCCAGCGAATAGAATCCAGAAGCAGAGAGTATTTCGAAGTTGCCCATGTTCGTATATTCTGAGTATGTCTGAAGTGCCGTTGTTGTTATATATAATAATGAACGCTGTTATTGTGCACAGGGCGCTTGCCATACTATAAAACAGAAACTGGAAGGCGGCGTGCCTGCTATAGCGCTTATTCGCGGAGTATATCATAACGAATACCGGAATCATAATTGCTTCCATAAAGAACAACATCAAAAACAGATCGTAGGCTGCAAACGTCCCTATCGCGAGTGATTCACAAAGTAGAATCGAAACCAAGAAATGCTTCTGCCTGTCGATATTCTTTTTAGAAAGCCAAAGAATCGACAGAAATGACATGGTGGCTGTCATGCATATAAACAATATAGAAAATTTATCAATTCCAACTTTGTATTTTATATTATATATTGGTAACCATGCGCATTCATCTATGTGCTGGACAGTATTTTTGTCAAAATCAAAGTTAAAGAGAACGATAAATGACAGGGCGAGCACAACAAAGCTTCCCCATATGCCAACGAGCTTTGCGTTCTGAGGATTATCTTCATTTGAGAATAAGACAAAAACAGAAGTTATAGAAGGAAGGAAAATTAAAACTGAAACAATTGGAAATTCAAACATATTGATTCCCAGCAAATAATAGGTATAGCAAGCAGGCCACAATTCCGCAAAATATCATACAGGCTTGTTTATGTATGGCGCTCCTGTGAATCTTGGTTAATCCGACTGATGCCAAATTTGTGACAGAGTAAAAGATATCACCGTGCCTTTTGCTCATTTTTTCATCAAATCTCCCTATCGCAGCAAAACAGCTTCTGGCGGAATTGGCTATATAATCAAGTATATATGCTGTAACTTCGTGCTTGGTGAATATCGTAGACAACTTGTAACCTATCTTTCTTTGCGCCTGCGTCGCAATATTTTTTATTTCAAAGATAATTTGAGCAACTATAAAGCCAATTATTATTTGGGCAATTTCGATCAAATTTTCTATTAAATAATCAATAAATCCTCGCAGATACACTGTTCCAGAATTGCCAAAATGAAGAACGTCCCACTCGCACATACTCCAGGTTATGAACGAACCAAAAATAGACACGATAACAAGCGCCAAGGTCGCGGACATATGCCTTGTCGGAATATCTCCTATTCGTGATAATACCCCGCCGTCAATTCTCGACTCTCCATAAACAGCGATTCTTATTAATCTTATAAAAGAAACAAGAGACAAAATATTCACAAAAGCAACAACGAATCCAATGGCAGTGTTCATGGTGTCGAATAATATACTGAGCAATGAAGACTTGGCAAAAAAGCTCACGAAAAATGGAAACCCAATCGTCGAAAGAAATGATATCAGGACAATATCGGTTATATTGGGGGTCAGCTTGTTTAGCCCCCCCATCTTCATTATATTCGTTTCATTGGCCAAAGCCGTTATAACATACGCAAAACTCAGGAAAAAAACAGATTTTGAAAAAGCATGGCATATAAAACAAAGGAGAGAAATCGAATATTCTCCCAGTCCACTAGCTATGAACATCAACCCAACCGATGCAGCCGTCGAACACGCTATTATCTTTTTGGCATCAGTATGGAATAAAGACGAAATAATCATGAGAATAGCCGTCGTGCCCCCTGATATCACCATAATGTTCTGCAAAATTGGTTGGTCTTCAAATATGAAAAAACATTTTGCTATGAATATAACTCCAAACCCTACTATTGTCGCAGTATGTAGAAAAATGGAAACAAATATATTGGCTTTTGTTGAATCGAGAAGCCATGATGAAAACGGAAACTGAGCCCCTTTGCAGAGACAAGATACTAGAAGCAAAAGCCCCGGTATCCTGAGGGCTGGATAATCTTCCAGGTGCTCATATGCTATTCTTATGCGCAAAAAATCAGTTGTTCTTAGTGTGGCTATTATTGTAACCGTTGCCATTAAAAATAGAATGCTTGAAAATTTATTCATTAAAAATATCTTAACAGTTTCATATTTGGCCTTATCTTCAAATCCAATCAAGATAACGGATATCAGACTCAGAATTTCAATCCCAATAAAAAAGTTAAAAATGTTATTCGAGAGAATTGCAAAACACATAGCACTGCCGAAGATATTCAAACATGCCTGATATTTAAGCTGTTTCACGCTTGTGTCAGTATTTATTTGAATATTGGAATACTGAATAACGATAAGTATTATCATAACGATTATACATAACACCGTCTCGGGTATTCCATAATTGAGCGATATACTGAAAGGTATGTTCTTTATCGAAAATACTCGCACTTCGAAAATATTGACACTGACAAACACACAGCTCACGAGTATGAAAGACGAAAATAACAGAGCGTATACAAAAGAAAAATGCCTGAAAAATTTGGATCTGCGAAAAACAATGGCAAATAAGATTGAGGCAATAGGCATTAAAACAGGAGCAACCCCGACGAATAGAAAATAACTACTCCCCATCATCATCTAGTAAATCACCCCTGTTATTGTTTTTCGTGTATACTGCAAATACCATAGCGAAAACAAGACAACTTACAGTTATAGCAACAATCGAAAATATATGGCCAATCTTAGACTTATCTATATATGACATATACGCAAAATTAATAACCGTAGCAAGAATCATAATCTCAATTGACATAAAAGTCTTGATCAAGTTCGATCTGTTGAGAACAACTCCACCGAGCCCTATTAAAAACA
The DNA here is from genome assembly GCA_031257415.1 of Holosporales bacterium. Classification (GTDB taxonomy): domain Bacteria; phylum Pseudomonadota; class Alphaproteobacteria; order RUG11792; family RUG11792; genus JAIROR01. The sequence continues at coordinate 4,138 of JAIROR010000005.1, forward strand.
AAAACGCCGTGAAGATCAAAAAGTTATCTATGTATACCGTAACCACCGTATTTCTAAATTGCAACACATACATATACACACTCACATGCCATATGATAGCATAGCTCCTGATTAAGAATTTAAAAATCTGTGTTTTGGAAGCTAGGTAATCGGAACGAAATCAACCGGAGATAACTCCTGGAATCAACTCCAGATAATTATTACTTCTCTTTGATTTTGCCCACACTTCCTTAATGCTGCGGCAGAACGCCCTCTACACCTACACTTGACCCCTGATAAGAAATCCTTTAAAAATAGTATGTAAAGTTTAAAAGCGTGTTAGAAGATACATATATGTTCATGATGGAATCTGAGTTTGAGAGTCTAAATTTGGGTTCGAAGAGATTCAACAAGAGGTTTACAAAGAGCATGCAGACGCTTGCGAGCGCTCCGCAGAAGTCTATATATTCGGCCAGTAGTACTCGTGGTGAAGCTAAGGCCATTTACCGGATGCTTAACAATTCGTTATTTGATCTTAAAAAGATAAAAGCAGCGCACAAAAAGACTACAATTGATCGTATTAAAGAACATATTAGGCTCCGTTAAAGAATTAGTGCCGTCGCTGGGTTGCGATGGGTTTCAGTCTTGTGGGGCAAATTTTTTTCCGTGGGACAATTTCTTTTCCGTGGGGCAAATTTTTTTTCCGTGGGACAATTTCTTTTCGTGGGACAATTTCTTTTCGTGGGGCAAATTTTTTTCCGTGGGGCAAATTTTTTTCCGCGGGACAATTTCTTTTCGTGGGACAATTTCTTTTCGTGGGACAATTTCTTTTCAATTTTTTCTTACGGGACAAAGATGGGACAAAAATTTTTCTTGCATAAAAATAAAAAAGCATGCTACAATATTATTGGCACCTGTTCCTGCGGGTTCTGTTTTCCTCGAGAGCTCGCTGGGTTAACCAGGAGGGTGTTGGTGTATGTTCGTGAAGCTGCAATGAAAATCTTGTGAAATCGACCCAGGGATGGTTTCTGGATCGACTTTGCTTTCCCAAATCCAGCGCCAAAAAATAATCAGCAAAATCAACCAAAAATTAAGGTTTTGTTAACTTTTCGGGGTTCAGTCTTTGATTCCTCCCTTCTCCTTCCAGGAAAGTCCTGAGAACATTTTCCAAAAGACCCGCGATTACGCCAGGATCAATGTATACGACGATCAAGACTTCTTTTTTTCTTCTCTCGAGACTTTAATAATTACCTCTTCGTCGTCAACAAACTCCATTACTTCTTCGTCGTTTTCGTATAGATCTTCTATGAAATTCTTCTGCTCTTTTGAATATCCGTTGATTTGATCAAAGGTTATTCCGCTATCGCTAATCACCTCAAGGACTTCTCCCTCATCGATGATCACGCGCGTGCTCTTTTTCTTGCTTGGCTTGACGGTGGCGGCATCATCAATCGGAATGCTTGTGAATGGACTTCTTTTTGTTTTTGGGGTATTCTTCTTTTCTACCACCGCCTTCTCTGCCGCTGACTTTTTTAGAAGCGTCTTGCAGACCGTTGCAATCGTGTGGTCTGCGAGGTACTTATTCATCAGTTTTGCTGCATACAAATCGCGAATTCTGCTCGTATCTCTGCCAAAAACAACGACAAAGACTCGCTTTGGTTTTCCGTTTTTGTCGTATTTTTGAGCTGTTACGAACAAATTGAATCCGGATGCGTTTATGAAACCAGTCTTTGCTCCGTCGGCCCCAGCGTACCACATAAGAATCTTCGCGTGCGTGGAGTGTTTTTTCCCATTGTATTCGCAAGATTTCTGCGAGAAGAAATGCCAATATTTGCGGCCAAAGCGCTTGAAAATACTCATTGCCAATATGACAATATCCTTTGCTGTTGTGTATTGATTTTTATTTGGGACCCCAGAAGGATTCTCGAAATGAGTATTGTTCATACCAAGCCTTTTGGCCGTTTTGTTCATGCGGGAGACGAAAGACCGAACGTCTCCGGATATCCCCTCCGCTATAACGACAGCCGCATCATTTGCTGATTTAACACATATAGCCTCCAGCAATTTGATTGCAGGAACTTTTTCTCCGGTCGCGAGATTCAGTTTCGAACTAATCTGATTAGCGGCCAGTCTGGATGTCTGAAATTTAGTGTTTCTAGTGATGCGTCCAGAATCAAACTCTTCCAAAAATATATAGGCAGTCATTAGTTTCGTTAGTGAAGCAGGAAAACATTTATCATTTGCATTCTCTGAAAAAACAACTTTTCTATTAGCAGTATAGTCGACAACAATTGCTGCCTTCCTTGCAACCTGAACATCGGGCTCAGCCACGCAACACCCAATAAAAAGAAAAGGAATGAATATCCGAACGAAAGACATCTACAACTTAAATAATATAACCAACTATAAAACGTCAACAAATAAAATCTGTCACGACCCACATGGTAGCATTATTTGGAGGTTTTGACAAGTGTATAAGTATATACCTAAACATAAAAAGTTTGTTAAATGTCCGAGTTGTTCGAACAGATGTGAAACGAAAGTGGTGACTGTTGTTGTAAACTGAAATATTGTTGATAATTCAGGCGGGTTATGAAATAATTTGGGGCTGTTGAAGACTTGGCATAAGTTTTCAATAACCCTCGAGTCATCAGCATGTTTCAGTTCTAAAATGGAGAAAAGGTCTTAGCAGATATTCAGAGACTGTTGAATGGGTCCGATTGCGAGTATGTATGTTCATCAATTTTTGAGAGGCAAATGTCTCACGTGAAGCATTCTAGTATGGTAAAAGAGATTATTCAACAGAATAGAGGTTTGGCAAAACGGCCGACGTGAAGCACTATTCAACAATCTCATGTGTGTGATTTTGATCTCATGTGTGTGATTTTGAAACAGACCAGGAGCCCAATAGAACCTGGACAAGATGCTACAATATCACCATAAAGACTACAGTTTTGATGAGACCCTTTTACTATTTTAGAACTGGAATGTGTTGATGACTCGCGGGTTATTGAAAACTTATGCCAAGTCTTCAACAGCCCCAAATCATTTCATAACCCGCCTGAATTATCAACAATATTTCAGTTTACAACAACAGTCACCACTTTCGTTTCACATCTGCGTTTGAACAACTATCTCATCTCTAAAATACGACTCGGACAAGCATTCTAGTTTGCCTTTTTTATCCTGGTGAAAAAAGCGTCAAATGCCGTAACACTCCTCATCAGTGATGTTACTTATGGAAGCGCGTGTCACTGCATGAGATCCGAAATTCCGAAGAGTATAATCACAAGGCCAGTGACGAAAACCACAAATAGTTTCAGGGTCTCGAAGCATTCTAGTTTGCTTTTTTTCATCCTGGCGTAGAGGATCACGGGGATGATAGTGCTCATCAGAGCAAACGTTATTCCGGCGAAGTTCAATACTCGGATGAAGGCATTTGGAACGATTACAGCAACAGCAGCAGACGGAATGATGGCAACGAGAGTAGAGGTGATATGCAACTGCTTCTTGTTACTAATTCGCTTTTTGAGATCATTACTGAGGAGCTCGCTGAGGGCTAGTCCAACTCCGAAAATCGATGTCAGAATAGCGAAGAACGAAATGCCCCAGACTGCATGTTGAACGAAGTCTACTTTTGTTATTGCGCTCAGTATGCTGATCAACTCACTGACTTCTATTGGTTTAGCAAGCATTTTACTGAACCCTTCAGGATCTGAATTGAAAATCACGACCAGGATGCATATTGTCCATAAGGTGTACACGACTGCCGGAACCAAACTCCCGAATATGCACGCTTTTCTGACCAACGCTCTGTTATTATCAGCGAACTTCGTTAGCGAATGCAGGGCAGTGTGGAAGCCAAAGGACGTGAAGACTATGGGGAAAACAATGCTCCATGCCTTAAGGTGGCAAATTTCCTCGGTGGCACTCGGTATTGCATCTACCTTTGAACACATCGCAAGAGCAATCACTCCTATCATTATCGTAGAGAACAATACAATGAATACATGCTTATTGATCTTTATTATTGCCTCTGACAAGAATAGGAACATGAATAATATTACGCCAACAAAGACAAAGGCAACGCACGCAAATGACTCGGTATCGATATTCAAAAAGGCTCTCAGGACTGATGCTCCCCCGAATATATACGCGGAGAGCAAAGCAAATGCCAATACTTTGAGAGCAACATCTCCAATGACTCCAGATACTTTGTCACCGAAAAATATCCCGACGTCTTTTAAGCTAAAATCAGCTCTTGAGTTTATATTGAGGTCGCAACGAATCATAGCAGATGCATACGACAACCAACACAGGAACACCATCAAGGCGAAACTCCAGACAATTCCGAAGTTCGCCAACACTATTGGCAAAGAGATCATCCCAGATCCAATCGCCGTGCCAGCCAATAAAGACACGGCCATCAATTGTTTTTTCATAATTCACATCCTTAGTGGAACCCCACAAAGCAAAACGAAAACCAAAATTGTTTAAAAATTAAACAACTACGCTATGTTTTTACTTCGTAAATGAGCATGTGTTATTAGGGATATCACCAGCTATACTGGAGAGCAACTTCTGATAAATCAACAACACGGAAAATCCTCTAATAAACAACCACTATCAATCAGTATATCATATATAATTGGCTTTGTGCAATAGCAATAATATGGATATTCTCACTTCATAAACAAGCCCTTGCCTCCTCACAATAGCTGCTCGGGTCCTCATGTACACCCAAGTACACCCAGGCACACCGTACTGATAAACTTTAAAAACATACGTTTTCAAAGTAGAATAATCGGAGCAAAACCAATTGAAGACGGCACATTACTAACCACTTGGGATTGGTTTTGCAAGACTTTTTCAATTCTCGCGCATCTCGACCGCAATCATCCCGGTCGCGAAGCGAAACGCAAATACACAGGGCACGCATCTCGGCCGCAATCTTCCTGTTTCTGAATCGCTCGTCACCCAGGTTCTTACTGTTCTTTCATAGGTTACCAAAAACTAAAAGCCCTTGCGAGGACCGACACACACAAGAACCACCAGCAAGCGGGGCAACCAACTCACGCAAGAACAACCAGCAAGCAGGGTAACCAATTTCGCCCACCTTTTTATAGGTTATCACATTTTCTTTCGTTATGCAACTATTTTTTTTATGTCCCATCACATTTTTTTCATATTTTGCAAAAAAGATTTTTGTGTGTTCCATATCAGGAAGCATCCTTACTGTTGTTTTTGCTTCGTATCAAGTAGATCGAATAGCAGCATGCTGCAGTAGAAGCAATTATTCCTTGTATAAATGGAGCTTTCGAACCTGCGATATTGAGGTGCACTGCTATATCATATGATATTCCTGCCAGGTAATTACTGAGAAACAGGAAGACTCCGTCCACGGCGTAATATATTGCGAAGGCCGT
>JAIROR010000028.1 GCA_031257415.1 Holosporales bacterium
TTGTTTCCTGATATTGTGATGATGTTCTTTTTTGATTTCTTTATAGACATAGTTTTTTCTCCTTGTTGTAATAAAGGTTATACTTATCCTGTGTGTTTCCCCGGTCGCGAAGCGAAACGCAGACACACGGGGCACGCATCTCGACTGCAACTCCCTCGGTCGCGAAGCGAAACGCAGATACACGGGGCGTCTCTCGGCTGCAGCTATCCCCGGTCGCGAAGCGAAACGCAGATACACAGGGCACGCATCTCGACTGCAGTTCATCCCGGTCGCGAAGCGAAACGCAGACACACAGGGCACGCACCTCGACTGCAATCTTCCTGTTCCTGAACCGCTCGTCACCCAGGTTCTTGCTGTTCTTTTATAGGTTACCAAAAACTAAAAGCCCCTTGCGAGGATCGACACACGCAAGAACCACCAGCAAGCGGGATAACCAACTCCGCCCACCTTTTTATAGGTTATCACATTTTTTTTCGTTATGCAACTATTTTTTTATGTCCCATCACATTTTTTTTGCTTCGGAGGCTATTTATAAAATCCCATAAAAATCTCACGTATAATCCCTATATTATTGATAATCGCTGTGATTTTTTGAGTAATAGAACATTCCTATGAAAGTTATGAACAAGAGGAGCAGGAGAGATACCTTATGAACGCTAATAAAATCGGATATTAAATACAAAGAGCATATTAAGATAATAGTCACTATTAACTCGAAAACTAAAAAATATGATATCATCGGTTGCTTGATGTCGCAGAACAATATCTTGTAGTCGTTGTCAAAACCGCATTCATAGCCGCGACCGGAGCTTTTTTTATTTTTATATACTAAATCGACGACCACAGAAACTACGATGGCGGCGACACACAGCCCCCCTGCGACGATAACGGCTATGCCGTCTTCCCATGTTGAGAGCATTACTTTTTCCGTCTGAAACAGGAGGGCATATCATAGTCATTTTCAGAATTTACAGCAGCTTGCTGTTGCTGCTGCTGTGGTGGCGGATAATCCGGCTCCTGAACGTTGGGTTTCTTATTTCTATTCACAACGAATGAGTCTTGGGCAGCAGCGGCATCTTGAATAATCGGCTGTTGCTGAGGTTTCTGTTGTTGCGGCGGCGGAGCGGGAGGATACTGATTCTGTTGAGACTTGGATTTGAACATATCGAAAAACGATCCTGATTTCTTAGTTTGCTTTGTATCAGCGACATTATTGCCACTATATTGGTTTTCATTTACATATTGGGTATCAAGGCGTATTTCTTGGTAGGTATCCTGGTATTTCGGATCAGCTGGAATGGCTTGCTCACGAACATTTGCTGTATCGCTCACATTTATTCCCTCGAACATCTTGGCAGCATTGGTATTTTTGATATTTTGTCGATTAACGAGATCCATGTTCTTGAAGCTGGAAATATCGGCGGCCGCCCCTATACCTGTTGCAACGACTGATACCCTTATTCTCCCATTTAACCTCTCGTCAAACGTCGAACCAAAGATTATATTGGCGTCTACCTCGACCTCCTCCCTGATCCTGTTAGCGGCCTCGTCCACCTCGTATAAAGTCATATCAAATCCACCAGTGATACTGATCAGAACCCCGCTTGCTCCATGGAGGGAAACGTCATCGAGGAGGGGGTTGGATATTGCCGCTTCGGCTGCATCAATGGCTCTCCTTTCTCCCTCTGCTTCGCCCGTTCCCATCATGGCTTTGCCCATTTCGCTCATAACGGCTCTTATATCTGCAAAGTCAAGATTAATAAGACCCGGCATGATCATGAGATCGGTCACTCCTCTAACTCCTGAATACAGCACATTATCGGCCATCCTGAAAGCATCCGCAAATGTCGTCGTTTCGTTGGCCAGTCTAAAAAGATTTTGATTTGGAATGATGAGTAATGTATCAACATATTGTTGCAGTTCACTGATTCCTCTTTCTGCAATTTTTGTTCTGTTGGATCCTTCGAACATAAAGGGCTTTGTTACTACTCCAACTGTCAGTATCCCTGCCTCTTTGGCGGCTTTTGCTATAACTGGAGCAGCTCCAGTTCCCGTTCCTCCACCCATGCCAGCCGTTATAAAAACCATATTCGCGCCACCTATAAACTTTATAATGTCTTTGGCGGATTCTTCGGCAGCTGCGCACCCAATCTCAGGCTTCGACCCGGCGCCCAGTCCCTGCGTTATCGTCGTGCCGAGCTGTATCCTGCGGTCTTTGGGAACCATGGATTGCTCAAGTGCCTGGGCATCTGTATTGGCAACCACAAAATTCACGCCCTCTAGATTTGAGCGGATCATATTGTTGACGGCGTTTCCTCCGGCTCCTCCGACTCCAATAACAATTATCCTGGGCCCGAAGCCGCCACCACTGCCTACAACTTCCTCTTCACTTTCCCTTCTTTCCATGAGACCGACACACACACATAACGCGAAGCTACTCTCATGACAGTATATTATACAACTCAAATTTTGGAAGCAAAAAATCCAAGGAGTTTGCCAGTAATTGATGGAGAACCGCTTAAAAGAAGGATTCAAAATATCGCACCACTGCTCTTGCTTCTATAATAGATCACAACAACAGACCGCAAGGAGCCCGCAGGAACAAGGCGGCAATAATAGATTAACATGCCTCCCTGTCCCTATGCAAGAAAATTTTTCATCCCACCTCTGACTCTGACTCTTGCTCTGACTCTGACTCTGGCTCTGGCCGCGGAACCTCTGGAATATACTTGATTAGCCCAGCTATTGCAGTTGTGGAGCCAATTCTGCCTTTTATTTTGGTTGCTATATCATCATCATATAGATTCGTTGCTTCTGCTTTTGTCGTCAGCTTAATTACTCTTTGAATAGCTGCTTTAACTATTCCATGCCAGGCTGCCGCTTTTGGCGCCGCAATTGCTTTGTAATCTTCTCCTGTTGGGGACAAGTCATATATGCTTTCTTCGCTTTCTTCGCTTTCAGATTCAGGTACTCCATTCACAGTTACTGCGGCGGCATCACCATTTACTGATAAAGCTCTGCAACCAAGCGCCGTTAGGAATTCATTAAATGGTTCATTACTCATCGAGTGCGACAGATCGGTTGGCTCATTAAGGAAAGGAAGGGGCATTTCCAAATACGATATTGGCTCCTCGATGGTCAGCCTCCTCAAAAGGTACGTCTCTGTGACATTTATCAACTCGGTTACAATGCTATCGAGCAATATATGATTAATGCTATTCACATCTACATCCTCTCTTGAAATGTATTCGTTGATAGCATATTTCAAAGCATTTACTATTCCATAGAATTCGGCCCTATAATCTATGAGTCTGTGCCCCATAAGTTTGTTAGTGCCTGCACTGAGGGGGAGGAAATTAGATATACCTCCTAAAGCGCCAGCTGCCAGCGGATTTCGATTACCAATAAGAACTGCGTATACACCATCGGCTATGGCGTGTGCGCGCCCCTGAACTATCAGGCTACAGAACTTATCCGCTACTTTACTTTTCAAACTCTTCTTATAATCGGGCGCTGCCTTGGGATTGAAATTAAAATATACTCCAGCCATCCGAAATTCATTCTTGCCAACTTGCATCAAGGCCTTCTTCACAGCGTCGAAAAAATACCCACCAAGCTCATTTAGAGTTATCGAATACGCTTCGTACATAACATTGAAAATGTATTTACCGGTATTGTAGGCGTTAGTTCCTGTTGCTCTTACAATGAAAAAGGGCTTCAATTGGGCACTAACTTGGGGAGCAATGATATTCTCAATATTGGATTCTATTTCCTGCTCTGTACCGTATTTAACCTCTTCCATTTCTATCAGGGGCGTATCATCTTTGTTCTTATCAAACTTCATTAACGTCCCGGCTGGCACTCTTGCCTTGGAGTGGGCATTGAGTGGATTCCCGTCTCTGACTATCGATACTGTCATGTTAACAGAGTTTACGCCATTCAGGTTGTGTTTGATATAGTCAAGTATTCTTTCACTATCACCTGTATAAAGAACACTATTAGGTTCTCCTCCTGTGAGCGGAACTTCGTTATATTCATACGGACTTGCTCCATCACCTCCTTCTGTACCATCTTCCCCAAGTTTTCCAGTGCCAGTCCTACCAGAACCACCGTCAATGGCGGTCAGATCGACGCCACCCTCGGCTCCAGCATCACCATCTCTATCGATAAGATCCTTGGGAGAGGCCGGCTTCATGAAGTTCCTTATATAAATATACAACGCCCTCCCTGCCGTCATTGGGGGGGTATAGTAATTACTATCAGGCGTAATTCCCAAAACTCCGAAAGCCCCGGCGATGCACCGAACACCGCTCGCAAGGGTCTTATCCTCAAAATCCTCCAGAGTGAGCCTCGGATCGCTCCACTCTGTATCCTGCTCAGCATAAGAAGAGCTACTGCTGCTACTGCTGCTGCTGCTCTCTACTGATGCCGATACCCACGCTACCTGCGAACCCAACACAGCGGCCGCAGCAACCAAACTCCCAATTTTCATAAAACATCCTCCCTTAAGGAACCTACATACAGTTTAGCACAAGACGCTCCCAGCGCGTCAATAAGTTTTTTTTCACGTGCCCAACCAATAAAAGATTGCCCGAGAGGAGGCAAGTCGTTAGAGATATTCCAGGCCTGAAAAAATCCACAATCTTTTGTTAATTGAGTATATGCAACTATTTCACAATATTTATTATTTCATTTGCTATTCTTGTCGCGGAATTTGCATTGATATTTATTTTCTTTATTGCCTTCGACATTTCCTCTAATTGATTGCGGTGCGCAAACAATGATTTTATATTGGAGGCCAATATCTCGGGAGATATACTTGCTTCATCAAGAACAATTGCTCCGCCGATTGAGCTCAATCTCTCGGCATTTGCTTTTTGGTCGCCATTTACTGACTGCGCAAATGGAACAAGAACAGCTGGTATTCCGAATCCTATGATTTCAAACATAGTTGAGGCCCCTGAGCGAGATATCGTAATGTCCACATTTGTATATATATCCCTCATCTCGTCTTCGTTAAAGAAATCCTGGACTGTGGCGCTGACAGAGGCGCTTTCATAGGCCTTTTGAATAGATGGTAATTCATCACGTCGGACCTGATGATATATGTGTATTTTTTCCCTAATATTGGAGGGAAGAGAAACGATAGCTTTCGATACATTATAGGTCACGATCTTTGACCCCTGGCTGCCGCCGAGCGCCAGTATCTTGAATTCGGACGATTCTGGAGATGGAGAATATTTAAATTCCTCATACATATCATCGAAACGAGTTGGGGTTCCGACATCCTCTTCAAATGCCATCAGCATTTTATCTACCCGGAAATTCAATAGCATTTTATTGGCGCGGCCGATGATTGCGTTCTGCTCATGTATTATTGTTTTTCGACGGCAGAGGGACGACGCGAGGGTGAAGGGAACGGACGGATATCCCCCAAATCCAACAACCCCAGCAACATTTCTGTTGCTGTGTAGATACACAATTGCTTTCAGCGTATTGAGGCACACAAGCCAATAAAATCCGAGTACCCCTATCTTGGATTTCATATTTTGTACTATGGCATTATCCTTGAATTCTCCCAAATACTTTAATCCTCTATTATCTGTTGCAAAAACAACGTCTATGCCGCACTGCGACTCAATGATTTTCTCTGCAACAGAAACAGCTGGGAAGACGTGTCCCCCAGTTCCTCCGGTAGCCATTATGACGGTTTTATTCATGGAAGTCTTCTTCATAAGCGCACGCAATGCTTTTTGTTGATAACACTAACTATTCTACTCGGTATGCAGCTTCTTTGATATTTTTTTCAACCTGTTGTGCCGCCCTAAATCTTTTCAAAATTCAGAAGCAGGCACAACAGTGTGATAACTTCCATCGTATTTAATTACGCTACAATTACTTCGCAATCCACTACAGATTGGGCGAAGTCACTGAAGATGGCGTACCTGACTTTAGCGCATCGAGGGTAGCATGTATTGGGGAGTCTGGTATTTCTCCGCACCTTGGAGATTCTGCCAACGCTGGAATCTCTGGCGTCTGCGGCACCGTGACTTCCGAAATTCCTAGCGGCGGCTGCAGTTCACTAATTGTTCTAGCTATACAGTTGGCCACTACTTTGCTGGCAATCCCCTTATCATACAAATTACAGGAACCATGAAATTCTTCATCGAGAAGCAGTAATAAAGCATTGCAACCTATCCATTCAAGAAAACTAATTGAATCTGCAACCTCAAGAAAACCACGGGAAGGATTATATCCACACTCTCTCAATGTTGCTCTAATGCCCGAAAGAGGGGTTATTTCTTTCACTGTCTTTCCTATAGCACCAGGTATCTTTGATCTTTCAATTCCAAAACTTTCTAATAGCATCGTAAGTTCGATCATCACCACAATTTCCGGTATTTTCAAAGCTTGCCGCACTCGATAGCTCGTTAAACCCGGCGAAACAACTCCACCCAGCGGCTGACATGATGGGCTCATTACTACATCGACTGGAAAATGGAGACACCGATCCATTCCCAGATTGAAATACCCGGCATTGTGAGTATCAGGGGTAATACATCTTCCACCCGGTTGGGGCGTCGATCCAATACAATTCGTTGAAGCCACACATGCAGCTATACTTAGAAGAAAGATTTTGTTCATAAACAAAACCTCCGAAACAAAAAACAAGTCCCAACCATTCTAACCCTAAAATGATTAAAAAAATATTAATTTTTGCAAAATTTGGCAATTTTTTATCGCGTTGGCAATTTTTTTAGCTAAGCAGCAAAAAATGGTTTCTTTTTCTGTGGATATCACGACAATTTGCGCACATGCTTAATTAGCCAAAGAGACTATTGAATAGGCCCCGATTGCGAAAGTGTTCATCAATTTTCGAATAGCGAATATTTTTCGCAAAAACATTTTTGTTATAGTAAAAGAGATTATCCAGCAGAATATGGTTTGGCAAAATGGCCGACGCGAAGCACTACTCAATAATCTCTTTATTGCATAATGCTAATTTCGTCTAAAATCTGTTGTTTATTTTTGAGCCCTAATTTAATAGTTGTTTTTACTTTTGAAAAAGAGTCAAGCAAAGTGTTGACGTGCCCGAAAAAGTATGTTATCCTGTAATTGAGTACTTTGTGGTTTGATTGCTATCTTTTGGAGGAGTTTGTTTTATGAAAAACATTTTTAGAAGCAAGATCTCGTATGCTTTGCTCGGAGTGGCGATATGTACTATGGCCAGTAGTGACGGGTATGGAGGGCGTGCACTGCAAGTGCCAAAGTGTATAAAGCAAGTGCCTTTTGATGATGGTGGAATCGGTGTATATGATTCGACTACTGGGCAAACTTGGAGGTTTAGTGAGGATTGCAATGCTTTTGTCCCATGCGATGAAAACGGCATCCCAATTGCAGGGAATTGCCAAGATGGTATGTGTCCTCGTGCATTGCTCCCTGAGGTATTTCATTTTGGGATGCCTCTTGGAATGCCTTTGGGTTTATTGCCTCTTGGGATGCCTCTTGGGATGCCTTTGGGTTTATTGCCTCATGGCCACATATCGTTGCCCTCGTTCGACAATATAGCCAAAGTTTGTTCAGGAGCGAAATCTTGTCTTGATAGAGCTGGCAACTGCGGAGGTTGCCCGGAGCCTTCATCTAAATTCACGGGAGTTGGCGGCTTGGGCAATGCCGTTGATGTTTCTGTTCAACGAAATGATATAACGCCTGACGGCGGAATGATATCTTCTAGCCAGCGCACAAGCATTAAAAGCGGCGATCATGGCTCTGTCAGAGTTTATAGTCACAGCTTTAGTAGCGTTGGCGGTAACGGTGGTGATTAGTTCCCGCCAGCGTTGGGACGAATCACTGGGTGAGCAGAAGCAGAGTGGAGAATGTCGAGGAGTATTTGTGTTGCCTTTATGTAGAAGAATTGCTATGCCACTCTTGTATGTTTGCATGGACTTGGGCCAGTCTTGCGCAAGGCTGTCAAGCTTGCGCAAGGCCGTCAAGCTCGCGCAAAGCAGAGTCTGGGGCGCGGCCCAAGCGACTTCACCGCAGGCAAATATAGCGGCGTGAAGCATTATTGAGTTGTGGCGGCCTTTCGAGGCGCTCTGCGAATTGGTTTTTTGGTGGGCAGTGGCTTTTTGAGGCAGGAGGCGAGGACGGGATAAAGAAGGCGGGATAAAATGGCTTCCTTCGGAATTGTCAGAAGCGAAGTTTTGGGAGGAAGGAGCGGAGGCGGAGCGTTTGGGCATTCGAGCAAAAGACTCGACGAACAAAAAATCCGCCTCAAGGGCCGATTGCGTCGGGTTTGGAGGGAGGTCTATTTAGAAAGCAGACAAAGCGGTCTGTTTCCAGGGGTTCATCGCCTGCTCCTGCCGAGCCAGGTGCGTCGCCGGTGTAGTAACATCGTAAAGCGGAAGTTATTTTGATTTTTGGGAGCTCGAGTTAAATAAAATATTGACGACGCTCAAGAAATGTGTTATCCTATAATTAGGTATTTCTTATGTTGCGATTGTTGGGGCCAGAATTGCCACCTTTTATAAGAATTTGCTTTATGAAAAACATTTCTAAAGACAAGACTTTATATATCTTGCTTGGAGTTATGGTGCCCAGAATTGCTATCTTTTATAGGAGTTTGTTTTATGAAAAATATTTTTAAAAGCAAGATTTCGTGCACCTTGCTTGGAGTGGTGGTGTGCACGATAGTTAACGGCAACGTGCATGGAATGATGAATGTCAATGATTGGCAAACTATCCTTGAGCTTCCCAGTATTGGTTGCTGGGCTCCTTGTCGGAGCGCTTCTATCAATAGGTGTGCCTGGTACAACGGGTCGAACAAACAATTGATAGTTGCGCCATCTGCTGAATGGAGTGTTTGGGAGTGGCCCAGTTCGGGTAGAATTGGCTGGTACCACGCATCGAACAAGCAACATCATCTTATAATAGACCAGTTGGGTAATAGTGTCCCATGTGACTCGTTTGGGAGTTCCACTCCCAGCCAAGGAGGTTTCAACCAATCCACTCAGAGTAATCAAAGCTTTGTTGGTGGATGTGGTGGTATGTCATATACTGCTACACATACTTCTACTTCTACTATTGCCCCCACCATTACCTCTTTTGGTAAGCCCAACTTTAATACGGCCGGCGGACAGTCTGCCTCTGTACTCACTGAAGCAATGATGAATGGCTCACAACATGGGATGCCCTCCTTTCCGCTCTCGGGTGGCGGTGGCAACTTCACTAATAGTTCTGGTTTCCAGTTCCAAAATCAGCTCAATTCGATGCAGATGCAGATGCCCTCCCCCTCTTTTACGAGCCATGGCATAATGAACATGGGTGGCAACTTCGTTGGTTTCCAGTCCCCGAATACGTTCAATCCGATGCCCTTCTCCCCTTTTGCGAGCCAGAGCATAATGAACATGGGTGGCGGTGGCAACTTCGTTGGTTTCCAGCCCCCGAATACGTTCAATTTGACGAATACGCCGATGAATCTCAATGATGGGGAAAAAACTAGTAATATCACGAAAGTTGAGCACCAGAATATAATCACCGGAAGTGGCGCGGTTGTTCCTATTGCGTCGTCAACAACAAATACTACAACTGTTACGCCAGGCGGTAGTAGCAGCAGCAGTGTTATCCCAGGCAAGCAACTTAACCCTCGAGTGCTGAATTTAAATCAACTTATAAAAGATAATCGCGAGTCACCTAAAAAACCTATCTTTCATTCCATGCTCGTTAGCATGAGAATAGCGAACAATTCAGGTGGTATCAATATAAGTAATGCTGATGTTATGGATCTGACCCCTGATGCATTCAGAGCACTGATATGGGGAATTTCAGATGGGAATAGAAGTACTGCGACTATACGACGGGTAGACGAATTAATGATTCGGTATGCACAGTTGCACCCTATGGACGTTGTCCCTCGTGAGTATCCGTTGATCTTGTCTTATGATACTACCAAAAGTATAAGTAACGATAAGAACATGTTACTTAGAAAAGCAATCATAACAGCGGGTACAATCATTCTTGAGTCGAGAAAGTCAGATGAGACTAAATTGGAAAGTGCAAGAAAAATCTTGAAAAGAGAACCTAATATTACACCTGGAACCAATACGGTTATTCCATCAGAAGGAATTGGGGGGGATCTCGAATCGCTTCGCGTACTCGGGGATAATATGGTGAATGGTTTTACTGCTGGGATCAACTGTACAGCCGCTGTTGCTGAGTATATTAAGCTCCATCTTCTAGCAGCTATTGAAGAAGTTGTTGGTGGAGCAGCTATTAATAACGTAAAGGATTATGAAGTATTGGCGTTAATATTTGCTGATGCATTCGTAAGGCACCTCAACTTCGGCATGGAAATAGCTAAGTCAAAATCAAGTCAGCTAGAAATCACTCAGGCACTGGGTATTGGAGAGCTAATTCGGATAGCCAGACTATTATCCATACCTAAAAATAACCTCAAATATCCAGGGGGCTGGGATGAAGTGAAAAAAATATTGAAAAGAAACTTACCTCTAGGTGGAGAAACAATTTTAAATTATCTAGAAGTTGATGCGAATGAAGACCTCAGGGTTAAAAGAATTGGCAGAAATGGAGCTACACTCACTAACAGACAGGCCGGCGCCATAATGCGGCTGATAATGGATGCAGAAAATGCCGATGAAGTGAATAAAATTATGGGAACGTCTATAGCAGATATCGATGAGGGGATTGTTGGAACAATAGATCCCGCCATCTGGGGCGATACTATTTCTGCGCCCATTTCTATTAGTCACACAAGTAATGATCGCCCTTTCACTATGCTGAATCGTGCATCCCTCGCTTCCCCCAGCGAAAATCTAACACTGGATCAGGAAGAGCTTTCGCCTGTAGAGTATCTTGTTAGCTACGGAGCACAAAACAAACCTTTTGCTATTGGGAATTTTGTGCGCCTTAGCAAGAATAAAAAAGAGCTGACGATCAACAGAGTAGGAAGAGGCGCTTGGGCGACCATTAACGAAGATCAGATGATAAACATGCTTCAGGTGCTGAGAGATGCTTCGGCAAGTACTGTGCCAATAGTGACGGGCTTGACTTTGGAGGAAGCGGAGGCACTATTGTATGGAACCCTGGATATTTCTAAAGACGATAGTTACATTATAATAGATTGGTATAATAATCATAATACCAATACCACTCCATTTCCTATTGGGAAACATGTGCGCATTGAGGGCGACAAATTAAAAATTTACGGTTTTTCACTCGGTAAACTAAGAGCAATTATGGAAAAAACACGAAAAGCGAAAACGCCCACCGCAATAATTGGTGTGCTTGTATTGGCGATCGCCAACGAAATGATAGACAAAGGAATTTCAGAAGAAAAAGTAAACGCAGTAGCAAGAACAGAGCTTGAAAATTATGGGATTACAAATAAAGACTTAAATTCGTTATTACGGGAGGACTCAAACGAGGAAGTGAAAGGAGAAGCGACAAAATTGCTCATGCGGCTGATTAGATTAAACCTTAAACCGGTTGCGGTTGCGCCTTCTATACCTGCCCCACAAAGCGCACCCGACACAATGTCAAAAGAGCAAGAAGCATTAGAAGTAGAGAATATGAAACAAAAAATTAAAGTTGTCCCATCTGAAGAAACTCTTCAAGGTGCAGGAGGCCCAAGAATAATTGCAGATTTCAGTAAAGTGAATAGTGATCAAAGCTTTCGAGTCTTTTTAGAGTCTATGCAAACCAACATAGAAGGTGCTAACAAAGATTCGCAATCGTTGGCACACCGTCTAAGCGTTACAGTAACTGATAAATGGCTCAGTGTCACGTTCCCTCCACTGTGTTCAATGAAAACTATGAATGAGATTACAGAAAATCTTGTCGGCATATGTGCGAATTTTTTGGTCGCCGCCGGACCTGTGCAACGGGGTAAGGCGACGCTGGAGCTAAACAAAACTTTACAGGAGCGGTGTGCCTGTTAACTGGTAATGCCAACACGCCCCACCTGAACCAGGTGGACAGGCAGACCCTGTATTGAGGATGCCGCCGGGTCGGCTGTGCTGGTGATGCAAAAAACAC
>JAIROR010000011.1 GCA_031257415.1 Holosporales bacterium
CTTCGAAAACATACATGTTTTCGAAGTCCGGCAGACAGTTTCTCTTTCGATCAATCGCCTAACGGTTCTGCTGATATCAGAACCTAACTGAGGTTTCGTGAAGTTATTTGTGATTGGCGTGTTTGGGAACTATACGCTTCAAGAAATTAACAAAGATTGGTAGAGCAACCGCAGCTCCTGTGCAGTGTTCGCCAAGACTTTGAGGAGAGCGATACCCTACGAAAATGCCGACAATAAACGTTTTCTTGTTCACTGTTATGTAGCCCACAAACCAGGCATCTTTGAAATCGTTTGTCGTCCCTGTTTTGCCACCAACGTCGATTCCTGGATATTCATCAAAGACGCTGGCTAGCCTTCTCGCTGTCCCGTATCTTGCTGTATCTCTTAATATGTTTTTGATAGTTTTGGCGGTTTTACTCGATATAACTCTGCGCCTCTCTGTTTGGCAAATTGTCTTTTTAAATGGCACATATGTATTGTTTTGTTTCAATACGTTTGTAACAAATCTTGGAGCAATCATATATCCATCATTTACAAACGCTGAGAATGCTGAAATTATATTGACCAATGAAACTTCATGGCCTCCAAGAAGGTATGATAGATTGAAATGCTTATCAGAGAGCTCGAACTCTTCAAGGATCTTGGCAATTTTGGAAGTACCTATCTTCATGGCAAGATTTATGGTAGCTAGATTTCTGGAATGTATCAAACCGTTTCTCATTGGCATTTTCCCATATACTTTCGCTTTATCATAGTTATGTGGTGAATAATACTTTCCGTTTTCGAGCTTAATCGTTATCGGCTTGTCCTCTATTTCGTCGTATTCGGCCATTCCGTTTTCGAGAGCTGCCGCATATACAAATGGTTTAATAACGGAGCCTGGTTGTCTTTTGGCCTGTGTAGCGCAATTAAACGAACTGATATCGAAACTATAGCCGCCTGACATTGCGATAATATTACCACTCGCGGCCTCCATCACGATTATCGCTCCGTCAACTACAGGCTGTTGATATACCTCGTATGAATGGTCAGCAACTTCGCGACAAAGTATTACATCGCCGACTTCAACGTTCACCTTGCCATCATAACCGACCTTGATAATTGCTTCACTTTGGTCTCTGCACTCCAGTATGTTATTGGCAATCCTTCGAACCTTGACAGGCAATATTTTGTTCACTGTTACCAGCATTTGTGAGGCTATTGTCTTTAGGTCGTCCCCATCCGGATCAATTGGCCCCTTCCATCCAATGGTCGATTTCGTATATTGAATCAATCCGTCCTCAAGACACTTCTGAGCTATGTTTTGTATTTTGCTGTCCATAGTTGTTATAACATCATACCCACCACTGAAAAAATCGGTCTCTGAGATGTATTTAGCAAACTGCCTGTGTATCTCATCGGCAAAATATGGAGCTGGCTCTTTGGTCTTTTTGAAATTTACCATTATAGGCTTGATCAAGGAATCGTCGAGCTGTTGCTTTGTGATTATTTGCATTTCGTGGAGTTGCACCAAGATCGAATTTCTTTTCAACAGCATCTTGGGCCCCTTATCAATTGCCTTTATATAGACCGATGGAGCGCTTGGAAGGCACGCTATGAAGGCTGCCTCTTCAGGAGCCACATCATTCAGACACTTGCCAAAATAGTAATCACACGCCTCAGCAACGCCATAGCACCCTTTCCCCAGGAAGATGTGGTTCAGATAGATCTCGAGGATCTTATCCTTACTTATCGATTCCTCAATCCGAAACGCCATGATGGCTTCCCTGATTTTTCTCTTGAAGCTTTTCTCATTTCCAACAAGGAGATTTTTGGCAACTTGTTGAGTTATTGTAGAACCTCCAGCTGGCTTGGTTTTCCATGAGCTGTTAGATATATTCTGCACGGCGGCCCTAAATATGCTTTGGAGATCTATTCCGTGATGCTTATAGAAATTCTTGTCCTCAGCTATCAGAAAGGCCCACTTTACGAGCAACGGAATATCATTTATTTTCGTGATGACCCTTCTTTCAATCGCAAACTCCTCTATCAGTTTTTCATCTGCCGAATAGATTTTCGTAGTTAGCGCTGGGGAGTATTCGAGAAGCGCCCCCTCCGGCGGTAGATCGCTTCCATAATGTACAAATATAAAAACAACAGCAACAAACATAACAGTAATAAAACTCAGCGCACAAAACAAAATTCGTCGCAATTTTTGCATTGTCATTCGTTTAAAAGCTGCTCAATAGACCGAAGCTGTTGTCCAATTATACCAAATTTTATACAAATGCCAAAACCGAGGGCAACCACCGTATTCTCCTCACATCTGTTTGAACAGCGGCTTCTCTACATCTCAACCGAGATACCTATCCTAACAACTATCTCATCTTTAAGATACGACTTGAACAACTATTTACCTTCCTCCTTCTTTTGCTTGGAGATCATCTCAAGAATCTGATCAAGCTTACTGGTCATATCTTGTTCTACTTCTGTCGCAATCTGGAAGAGGACAGTATTGTTGTAATATTCCGGGCCGAGAAGATCCACGGTCGTCTGATGCAATCATCTGCCAATTGGGCGCAGTCAATATTTGGGAAATAATTGTCCGTTGATGCATTAAACCCGAAGAACAACTTTAGAACTTCGGATTAATTCTAGTGGTGGAAGCTCAGTCATATGGCTCTGACGATTTGGCAAATTTTTTTGTGGTTATTTCACGCGCTTTTTGATATCTATATCAGATGAGGTAGAGTGATATGAATTTGAAGTTTGTAGGATGTCAAAGAGTAGTGACAGGGTCGATGGTAGGTTGGAGCCATTTCGAAGGAAGATGGAGGCTACGATCGATAACTTCCAGAAAGAACTGGTGGGGATACGGGCTGGCAGGGCGTCTGCTGCTTTGCTGGAGCCTGTTAAAGTTGAGGCATATGGTTCGCAGATGCAAATAAGCCATGTCGCTTCTGTGTCAGTTCCAGATGCCAGGATGATCATGGTCAATGTGTGGGACAAAGAGCTTGTGAAGCACGTTGAGAAGGCGATAAGAGAGATGGGGATAGGATTGAACCCGAGCATTGAAGGACAGGTTATCAAAGTCCCAATAGCGCCACTTTCGGAGGAAAGACGTCAGGAGCTCTCTAAGCTAGCTGCCAGATATTCCGAAGATTCTAAGGTTGCTTTGAGGAACGTTCGGAGGGAAGCAATGGATTTCGTCAAGAACCTTGAGAAGGATGGCGAAATCGGAGAGGACGAAATGCATAAACTGATAGACAATATTCAGGACGTAACAAATGAGTATACCAAGCTTGTGGATGTGCATCTAGCGAACAAACAAAAGGACATAATGAGTATATGAGAATTTTACATCATTATCCATTGTGTGGTTTTTCACGAATGGCGCGCTTTTTGTTATCTGAGAAGAAGTTGGATTATTCGTGTGTTCAGGAGGTTCCTTGGAAGGTGAGCGACGATTTATTGCTGCACAATATCTCAGGAACTCTTCCTGTCTTCATTGATACCAACAACGTCGTTGTATTCGGAAGTTCTGCTATAAGGGAGTATATTGAAGAGGTGTATCCGGACCCGAATCTCATCGGAGACGATTATCTTCTGCGAGCCGAGGTGAGGAGACTCTGCGATTGGTTTGATTTTATCTTCCTCAACGATGTATATCTCCCCATCATTAATGAGAAAATCACGAAGAGATTTTCAAAAAGCGTCACGAAAGAGTCTGACAGATTGGCCAACCCTTCTGCAATTAGGAATGCCGTGGCAAAGCTGAATTTCCATATGGATTATATATCGTGGTTGATCGACAGAAGAAACTGGTTAGCTGGCAGAATTTTTTCCGTTGCCGATATATGCGCTGCCTCCTTTATATCCGTCTTGGATTATATTGGAAGCATCCAGTGGAACAACTACGACATTGCCAAAAGCTGGTACGTTCGCATAAAGTCCAGACCGTCTTTCAGGGGCATCCTGAATGACAATTTATCTCAAATCCCTCCATCTAAGGACTATTCGAATTTAGACTTTTGAAAGCTTTTAGTCATGTCTGCCGGACTTCGAAAACATGTATGTTTTCGAAGTGGGGTAATCGGAATGAAATCAATCAGAAAGCTACCTCTGGTTGATTTCATAAGATCATTTCTTTCTTCGGGTAGCTCCTGAATCGAGTCCACAAGATTACTATCTTTCATTCATGAAACCTCAGTTAGGTTCTGATATCAGCAGAACCGTTAAGCGATTGATCGAAAGAGAAACTTTTTGACGGACTTAGAAAACATGTATGTTTTCGAAGTGGGATAATAGGAGCAAAACCAATCCAGATACCTCCTTCTGGATCGATTTCACAGGATTATCTTTTTTTCTTCAGGCAGTTTCTGAACCTATTTCATAAGA
>JAIROR010000074.1 GCA_031257415.1 Holosporales bacterium
TATTGTTTTTTATAGAAGGAGGACAACTAAAGATTCTCTTATGGATTTGCGATTGCTAGAGGAGGACTATTTTATTCATGATCTACAAGATTGGCTTGAGTTGCTAAAAAAGCGATCGAGCTTGCCGCAGTGTAAGTGGACTCGATTTTTAGATCGTGCCGTTATTTATCATTTTCGTTTATATTTGCGATACGGAGTGGATGAAGCCAATTGGGCTTTCCATAATCAGCGTATATTTGATATAAGTTTGTCCCTGGTGAAAGAAATATTTTCTTGTGTTGAGGTGCGAGAATTTAAAAATTACCGTGTAATGTTGAGGGGCCTAGACGAAGTAAGGATGTTAGCTGTTGGCCGCGGAGAAGAAATGCTGGACGGGTGCGTGGATATCTATTGTGTGCAAGCGGATCCTCGAAAGTTGGAAGTATTTTTGTATGCTTTCGTAAAGGAAGATGTGCAGTTTCGGTGGTTTCTCGATGGAGAGGAGTTGGCTCCGTTGTTTTTAAAAAAAGTGCCTCAATATTGTTGGGGTCGAGTATGGGGTTTCGAAATGCGAGTGGTTATAGCTTATCAAAAGGATTCACAAACCTTGATGGCTAAAATGCGCGGTAAATGGTGCTGTTTTTATGATTATTGTGTTCCTCGTCGACGATTGTTGTCTATGAAATCTATTGCCTGTTTGCGAAAAATGATAACATGGATCTCTTTTTATAAAGAAAAGCCAGATTTGTGGTTATTGATGGACCGAAATACACAAGCTGATGATAATGCGGAACATCTTTATCGTTATATTCGGCGGTGTTATCCTCGTCGTCGTGTTAAGTTTGTTTTAAGCCAATCATCATGCCATTGGGCGCGCCTTCGTGAGGAAGGGTTTGATTTAATCCCTTATGGCGGTAGGATACATAGAGCATGTATATGGAAGGCTAGCAAACTTATTTCATCACATGGTGGAATGAATATAAGCGATGCCTGGCAACAGACTAAGCAAAACCCTTTTGTTGATTTTGTTTTTTTGGATCATGGGGTCATAAAAAACGATATGTCTCGAAGTTATAGGAGGGGTCATGGAGTTGTGTTAAGTGATGGTCGTAGAAAAATGGATTTACTCGTCACAGCGGCAAAGGATGAATTTCTTAGTGTGGCCTGTTCTCAAAGTCCCTATAGTCTTTTTCCGTTTCAGATAAAAATGACAGGTTTTGCACGTCACGATGCTTTGCTTGAGACTGCTAAGAAGAAGGCTTCACAGCGGGTTGTTATAATTATGCCGACTTGGAGAAGAAATGCTTCTAGTTGGGATTGCTGTTATCTGCCGATGAGTAAGCAAAGAAAAGAACGTTTTCTGTCTTCTAATTATTTCTCGTTTTGGAGAAGTTTTCTCGTGTCTTCGAAATTGAAAGACTTGTTGCTCCAGTACGACTATTCTGCGATCTTTTTTCCTCATGCCAATTCCGCTCCATTTTTGGCGTACTGGGGCGTTCCTCGATATATTACTTGTATGACGATGGCGGATTGCATGGAAGGCATTCAGAAGGTTTTGGCAACAGGCTCCCTTCTCATTACGGATTACTCTTCGATTGCTTTTGATATGGCCTATATTAAGAAGCCTGTTCTTTATTATCAATTTGATGAGACGGAGTATTCTTTGGTTCATTATAGAAAAGGTTACTTTGACTATCTCCGTGATGGGTTTGGTCCTGTAGCTAGGACAGAGGAAAGTCTCTTGACGTGTCTTGAGTATCTTTTGCTGAAGGGCTGTCGTCCGGAACAACAATATCTTCAGCGAATGGAATCAGCGTTTCCGTTCCGCGATGGCCAATGTTGCGAGCGCATCTATCAGTCTATCTGCGATTTGGATAAACCTCGGAGTCCTAATGACTTTGACCGCAGGTTATTAATTACCTATGCCGAAAATGCAGAATTGCGAGGGGAAATAAATTTGGCCCGAAAATACTGGCTCCGATTACTCTTCCATGAAAATGGAGACCTGTTCGCCCTTCGTGATAATTTTTGTCGTCTCCTATTGAGCTAAACCAGAAGAAAGTTCTCTTCTGGTTTCTGGGAAGCCTTATTTATTATTGCATACGCCCCAAAACGTGCGACCATGATCCTTGAGATCTTCTTCAAGTTTTCCTTTAGTATCTTTTTTTTCTAAAAAGTTATAACAAAAATTTATAAACGCCAATAACCCTCTCCCTGGTTTTACTAAACTAGCAGTAGCGCCTGGCCCCTCAATAATCTGCTTCCATTTTGACTGTAACTCATCTGTGGTAGCGTTATCGCTAGGAGGTTGAACACCTATTTCTTTGCAATAGGCTATAAGATTCGCTCGGCCTTTAAGATTGGTATTATAAATGTCAGCAAAAGTTAATCCATCGCCGTTGTAATAACCTTTGTATTTGATAATAAGATCTGCAAGGCATATTTGTTGTTTCATCCGATGGGCTGTCTCTTCGTTAAGAATTATCCAGTGTGCTGTTACGAAAGTTTGCCTCTTATCTTGCGTTCGCAATACACTCCAAAAGGAAAAGTGTTTTTTCCCTTCTAAATCTGCTCTTTGTGCAATTTGGACTCCTTTATTTGTATCACAAAATTTACTATTATCAAAGTTTCCTGAGATCCTCTGTATAGGTTTGTTTAGTTTACTAATTGGTTGAAGATCGATGATAGGCGCGTTATAGGCGGCGTTTACATGCGAGGGGCCGAAAATACCCAATTCAAGGCCATCATATGTTCCTTGAGTGTGAAAATCAGGACAAAACGCCGTCTCGGGGCGAATAAAAAGATCTTGCGCTTCAATATACTGTACCAAAACATTGACTTTGACATCGTGTGCTCCCCTTATCGCATCTTGTACTTCTGCCGGAAGTCTAGCAGGTAAGTAGTAGCCACGTTCTCTACGTGTCAGTGATGAATCGGATTTGTTCTCACTATTTTGGTTGAAATTTACCATGTTACCTGTACCATCTTTATCTGCTCTTGTTAGTTGCAATATTGCAATTGGTGTACTAGCCTGACTAAACGCAAAACTTGATCCCGTAACGAAAGGCATGCCATAGGGAATAAACGAGCCGTCGGGACTTCCGGATAATTTTCCCACGCTTCCCCAGGTACAACATCCACGACTATCAATATTAAGCACAGCATTCACCCCCCATGCTCCTCCGCTTGCTGCGGCTAGCGCCGCTCCTGTAACCATAACTTTCAATCTATTCATATATTATCCTTGTCAATTAAGTTTCTACAAAGGTTTTCACCTCTTGCTAGCTTTCATCACATTATGCATCGGCTGTCAAGAGCAAATCCCTCTTCCATCTCTCTAATCCTGCAAAAAATTTTGAGCCTGTCAAGGGTGGAGCGGCGCTTCGTCGCAATTTTTTCAAACGATGGCTCTCTTTCTGGGCCGATCCACAGGGTGTTTCTACTTCTCGTATCGGCCTGATGGCGGGAAATGTGCGTGGAAGGAGAAGCATCCGGAAGGAGCGGGAGTGGCCTATGAAGTTTTGGGCTGCGATTTCCGCCGTCAAGGGACGGCTCCCCAGGGCAAAGAATCCCTCTATTGATCTGATGGCAGGAAATGTGCGCACGAGGAGGAGTATCTGCCGGAGAGAATGGAAATGGCCTGCGGAGTTTCATGTGAGGAGCCTCGCCGTCCCAGCAGCCGCTCCAGAAGAAAAGATAGAGACTGTGGCCATGGCACGGCATATTAGGGGAGCGAAGAGGAACACTCCTGAATACCTGAGAATAGATATTAAGCTCCGACGAAAGCACGTGGCAAGCAAAAATTAGTCCTTTTCGTGAATATTTTCCGGTCCTCATGGGAACGGCGAAACCAACAACCTTCTGGAGCATGGGAACGACGGAGCACTTCCCTGAAGCCTT
>JAIROR010000030.1 GCA_031257415.1 Holosporales bacterium
TGTTATAGGGGCGTACTCCATTGTTGCGAAGAGTCGTGAGGGCGCTATGTTGGAAAGAATCGAAAGCATAATGAGGGGGAAAAAGGTCAGCGCTATTGTGTTCAAGCATTGTAGTGAAATAGAGAAACCGATGAATAATGCGGCGTAAAACTGATTTCAGTATTAAGGGTATAACGTTCTTCGGCACCGGCGGTTCTGTGGATTTATTCTTTGCCCCGAGTAGCGTCTGTGAGCTTCAGGAATTTATAAATAGTGCGGACAAAAGCATTCCGATAGTCGCTCTTGGCCACATGTCAAATGTCGTTGTTTCAGATGACGGCTTCAGGGGAGGCGTTGTTTGTTTCGGACATGCGTTCGAATCTGTGTTATTCGATGCAACTGATAATGTAGTGTTTGTTGAAGCCGGAGTCGATATTAATAATCTCATCAAGCAATGTATTGGCAAGGGGATTTCGTGTGTCGAGGAAATGTATTGCATCCCAGGCACCGTAGGGGGAGCCATCTTCATGAACGCCGGAACCCCGCTATTCGAAATATCTGAGGCCGTTGTAAAGGTCGAATGCATCAATAAGAAGAATGGAAAGATTGTGAAACTTAATAAGAGCGACATAAATTTTCAATATCGAAAAAGCAATATAGACGATGACCTCATCATTACGTCATGTGTTTTGAAAATGAGAAAAGGAAATGTAGATGTGCTCGCAAACAGGATAAGTGAAATAGCAAGGAAAAGGAGACAAACTCAGCCAATTGCTGAAAGGACCTGCGGAAGTACTTTTAAAAACCCTGCTGGCGAAAAAGCCTGGCAGCTAATCGACAGATCAGGGTGCCGCGGTATGAGAGTTGGTGGGGCCTTCGTATCCGATCTGCACTGTAATTTCATTATTAATGACGGGACCGCCACTTCTGCTGATATTATAAATTTGATTGAGCAAATTAAAAAAAAGGTATTCAGGAATACCAACATTCTGCTGGAAGAAGAAATACGTTTGCTTGGTTCCCTCTAGGATCCTTTTACTTTCATAAAGTTCTTCTTTTCAAGAAAGCTCCTCGTCAAAAAAAGCTCTCCAGTGTGGCCCGGTGCGGCTTCTCTTCTGAATTGCTTATTTGCAGTAGGTCTAGCACCACCCAGCAGTCGCCGTTCCCTCGAAATTTCTACTAGAAGTTTCATTCTGGCAACAAGTCTTGTTATCTTGAGTGCTTCAGCAGAAAAAAATACAACAAAACTATTGCTTTCACACCAAGTATTCTGGGAAAATATGCTAGCGTAGGGTCGTGTATATCGTTATGTGTGTGTGTTCGATGAAAGAGTTTTCTAGAAGAAGGATTTTAGGATTGTTGGTTTGTTCTTCTCTGCTGGCAGTCGCGGCTGGAGAATCTGTGGCACGGGAAGGTGGGCGAGAAAAGAGTCAGGAAAAAGCGAAGGAAAAGGCTGGTGGCGGTGGTTCAGCGCAACAAGGAGGAGAAAAGTCCTTTGGTGGTGAAGCTTCTGGTGAGGCTTCGGAAAAAGAATCACCAGCGGGGGGCACAGCTGACGTAACTATGGAAGAAGGAGGCCAAACTGAACAGGAAACTCTGCAGAAACAGGAGTTATCGGCTGGGCAACCGGAGGCCCCACAGGTTCCAGAGAAGGCTGCGAAAGTGGATTCGACGATTGTTATATCCGATATACGCTATGTTGGTCAGCAAAGAATCGACAAAGAAACAATTGCCATGTATATGCCGGTGAAAGTTGGTGAAGAGTGCGATAGCTACACAATCAATGAGTCTTTGAAGCTTCTCAATAAGACAGGGTTCTTCGAGAAAGTTGATATACATTTCGAAGGAAGAGTCCTTGTGGTTACAGTGAAGGAATATCCAGTCATTGAAAAAATCTCTTTTGAGGGGAATTCCAAGATCAATACGAGGGCACTGAAAGAAGCGATTAAATTGAAGCCTAACGAAGTCCTTTCTCCTGCCAAGATCAAAGATTTTCAGAATGCACTCTTGGAGAACTATAGGAAACTTGGCCGATACAATACGTCAGTTAATCCCAAGATTATTAATCTTAGTAATGGCAGGGTGAATTTAGTTTTTGAGATAAGGGAAAATAAAACTGCCCGTATTAAAAGAATAGATTTCATTGGAAATAAGAAATTCTCATCAAGGGAGCTTAGAAATGTTTTGCTGAGCAAGTCTAAGAAATGGTACAGGTTTTTCGTGAATGATGACATATATGATAGCGACAGGCTGGTGATGGACAAAAGAGCCCTCGATGCCTTCTATAAAGAAAATGGGTATGCTGATTTTAAAATATTGTCTTCGGTTGTAGAACTTTCGGCAAATAAAAAAAGCTTTATTATAACGTTTACAATTGATGAAGGAGAAGTTTACAAAATATCCGATGTGGGCGCCATGTCCTTAATTCCCAAAATAAAGGATAAAGATATAAGTTCAGATCTATATGTTAAAAAAGGAGCAGTATATAATCAAACATACGTTAACGAAGATATTAGAATGATAATTAGAAAGGCCACAGAAAAAGGATTCGCCGCAGTGAGCGTTAGGCCGATGATACAAAAGGACGCGTCCAAGCACACTCTCTCGATAATGTATAACCTTGCGGAAGGGGAAAAAATATATATTTCAAAGATAGCTATAAAAGGCAACAAAAGAACACGAGAAAACGTTATCAGACGCGAAGTAGCGGTTCATGAGGGAGACTGCCTGAACGAAGCTCTTGTTGCGCTCACTGAAAGAAACTTATCAGAACTTGGTTTTTTCAAAAGGGTTAGTGTATCCCCGGAAAGAGATCCCGGTTCTCCAAATAAGTGCGTCGTCAATATTGAAGTTGAAGAACAGTCGACGGGCGAGGCTATGGCATCATTTAGCTATTCTACAGCGACTGGTTTTGGTATTGATCTTTCATACAATGAGAGGAACTTTATTGGAACAGGGAAAGTCGTTTCGCTGTATGTCGGGTCGGGCAGAGCAAGAACTGGAGTGGGATATACAATAGACGAGGCCGGAAATTCGAAGAAAATGGATAGAAAATCAACGTTTAAATTTGCCAATAACGTTTCGCTACGCCTTGCCGAGCCCCATCTATTTGATCATGATATTGAAGGATCAATAGCAGGATTTAGGCATTATTTATCCAGATTCTACGATTTCTCGGCAACTGAATATGGAGGAGGAGTCGGGGCCTCGTATAGCTTGACGGATAAGATCCAGCAGAACTGGGAGTATACACTCGCTCGCAGAAAATTCAACGATATATCGAAAACATCTTCACCGATAATCAGGTATCAGGTTGTTAAGAGAACTAAGGACAATTTGCCAGACGGAGACATACCGGGCAAGTCTGATACCTCTCTCATTAAACATTCTATCGGTTATTCGCGATTCTTCCTCAAGGGCATGAAAAGCTATCTCAAAACTTCTCTAAACACAACGTTTGCTGGCTTGGGAGGGGATGCGAAATACTTTTCAAATGAATTGTCCGGAGCGTATGTTATATCTATTCTTCGCAAAACGACTCTTAAATTTGCAGTGACTGGAGGAGTCATGAATAAAATTGGGAGTGGCGACAATCCACTAGTGATAGACTCATTTAATAAGGGTCTTGATTCGTTCAGAGGGTTTGACGATTGCGGGCTTGGACCTCGCGCCGTCACCACATACCTGAATCCAACTCTCTTATCTCCCAACCTGCTGTCCACAGGGGTTTATAAGACGAGTTGCTATATTGGTGGTAAGAAGTTTTGGAGAGGAACAGCAGAACTGAAATTCCCTCTTGGTTTTCCGGAAGAATTGCAGTTCAGGGGTTTTGTCTTCGTAGACTTCGGAACTGTTTGGGATGCCCCGGAGAAAGGAGAGAAGTTCTTGAAAAAATCAGCAGACGGAAAGTTAACAGCATGTACTTTTGACAAAATGATTATTAACCACGAAATCCAGGATAGGAGATATATCAGGGTATCGCCAGGCTTCGGCATCTCCTTAATCACTCCGGTTGGCCCACTTGTCATGACATGGGCCTTCCCGACTCGCAAAGAAAAGTATGATGAAACTCAAAAATTCCTAATCGGATTCTCGACATCGTTCTAGGAAGTGAGTTGAGAAGTGGTTGATCAAGAAGTCTATTGAGGAGTCGTCCTGGATGTGCTACGATTATCAGTAGGGGGGATTTGAGTTGCAGAGTCTGGCTGTTGGTTGGATTTTGCGGTTTATTGTGGTTGTGGTTTGGATATGATGAGAATTAAAAGCAAGACTTTGTATTGTTTGGTAATTGTTGTTACGGGGATGGTGTTTTCGCCAGATGGAAAATCTGCGCAACACGATGGCGATGATCATGAGTCCTATGTTCGTCGTTGGGGCCCAGAGGAGTGGGCCCCATACTATGATAAGGTGTATAATCGATTTGTAATGAATGCAATGGAAGATCATTTTTCTAAGATTCTTCTCAGTGCACGCAAAGTTGAATTGCCGGAATGGCTCGAATATGGTTCTGGGCTGGTGATGATAAAGGAGGGATATGATCTTTCGCAGATTGAGGATATTAGGGAATATATCAGCAATGAAAGAAGAAAGATAATTCCAGGGAGAGCAACGCAAGATGCACTTACGCAATTATTTGGAAGTATAAGCATCAAGCCGAAAAAAATAGCTGAAGTTGAAGCCCCAAATCTGCGTGCCCAAAAAATACTACGTGATTATGAATATGTATTGCCCAAAACCTGCTTCAAAAAAGTTGGGGATAACAAATTCCTTGTCCTTGATTTTTCAGATGCTGATGAATTCTTAAAGAAAGCGGATTCAGCAACTGGCGCTTATAATCTAAGCCGTATTGTTACCAATGCCTGGGGCTCTATATGCGCAAGTTTTAGACATCTCACATCAGGATTTTTGAAGTATAGAATGGTTGTGCGTAATGGGCGAACAATATCCATACCCAGTATGAAAACTGGACTGCAGGTTGACTTGCACGAAAAAGGAGTAGTGATTATCAGCGACTCTGTAACTGGCAATAGGGTTGATTCAGACCGGGCACAAGCAGTTGCCGAAGATATTCGCAATATCGTAATTAACAATTGCGTTACCCCATATCTTAAAGTTGAAATCATCAAGGGATCTACTTGCCTGCGTTGTATTTCATTGAAAGCACTGGAGGATATCATAAACCTTTTAGACTGAGAAAATCTCAACCTTTTGGCGGTTTGGCTCAAATTTCAACGACTTAAAGAATCGCTATTGTTCAACGGTCTCCTCAATAATTATCCTGTGGTTTTAAGCATGGGACAAAATAATAGTTTGGAGGCCGGTGCCGCGCGGTGATAGCATATTTGTATACGGTAGCTTTTTTTTAAGGGGCTTAAAACGCCATGGACAATATAGAATTCGCTCTGAAAATAGAGAAGGACGGAAAGACCTTTCTATTTTCCCAGGATGTCACACAGGAAATCTTTCCGCTCAGCTCTCTC
>JAIROR010000071.1 GCA_031257415.1 Holosporales bacterium
TATATGAAGGAGATTGGAAGAATGATAAAAGGGAAGGGAAAGGAAAGATAGTATATGTAAATGGAAATGTATATGAAGGAGATTGGAAGAATGATAAAAAAAGAAAAGGAGATACGAAGGAAAATAAGAAAACAAATGCATAATCTGTCTAACCCAAACAGCAAAAGATTGCCCGAGAGGGTGGGGGCAGGTTACCGTTGGTATTTCCGGGTCGGAAAAATCCACAATCTTTTGTTGGTTCGGTATACGCACTTTTATAGACCAGGCCACATTGTGCGTGGTGCATTATTTCTCAACGAATTGTTCCACGCACTTTGCATCAACTTCATTTCTCATGGGGCAAGGATTTCTCTTGCAGGAAGATGAGAAAGCATGTTGTTCTGGCCGCTGACGCCTGTTCCTGGGGGCTCTATTATCCTGGAAAGTCCTAGCTAATTAAGAAAGGGGGGCGGAGTATAATCGGAAGATTGGCAGCTTGTTCAATCTGAAATGTTCCTGGGAGCACTTTCTCTATGGAAGCCTAATCTCATTTCAGTTTGCTGCTCGCAGCACTGAGTCTATTATCCAAACGAAGCTGACGTTATTAAGATCGTTGACTGGGGTTCCCTTCACGCAGTCTTCAACAGAAGATACAACAGCAACTGGAATTCCGTGCTGAAAGACTCCTCCTTCTCCAGAAGTGTATAGCTTTTCACCATCTTTGACCTTCACATCGACAGAAGTATTGATATGCTTTTTGATTTCCTTTGAGATCATGCTATTTTCTCCATTACCAGCGAGAATGATATGTTCTCCCGATTTCGATACAACAGGAACGCAAAACCTTGAATCACAAATGTGCATTACTCTTGCGATGCCATCCTTGACGTCATGCACAATTCCCACCAGTCCGTCGCTTGAAATAACAACTGCTCCCTCTTTTGTATTATCGTGACTAGCTGATATCAGCATGAACGATTCGTAAATACCATTGTCAAATCCAAGAACTTTTTCAATAGTCTTGTAATTCGAAATCGAATATTTTAAATCCACCGATCGTTTGATGTTTTCCACTTCATCTTCGGAGATTTTTATATTTGCAATTGCTATCTTCAACTCGTCGTTCTCCATTCTGAGCTTTTGAACTTCGGCTTTTAAATTCTTGTTTTGGCGCATGTATTCAAACACTGTTGACGGGAAATTCACCAATTCCTGAACAAAAAGCTTCATCGGCAGGCTATAGCGCGAGAGCTTCAAGTAGAGATTGTCGATGTGTTTATAGTCGTTCACGCTTCCAATGAATAGCATGGATGAAATAATACATGATACAAAGTGCGTCATAGAATGGCGCATGTATTTAGAATTTCTGAAATTTATAACGAAAACCAGAAACCTACTTTGCCTCTTAAATCCTGAAACTCTGAGGCCAAGGAAGCTCAGTATAAAGTTAATCAATCTCTTCAAGACCTCCGATATTGAGCGCATTGATTTTGCAAGAAAGAGTATTCCTGCTTATGCCAAGAATCTTTGACGTTTGTTGTTTGTTATTCCTAGTCACTTTCATGATTTTGCTAATTAACACTTTCTCCACTTCTGTTATCACAGTTTTATAAAGCCCCGTAATTTCATTAACATCATTTTGTAATAACAGAAAATTACTGAGAACATCATCTATAGCTGCGGATATACTATATTTTCTCATGAATGTAACCAACGATGCAAAAGCCTGCCTGCGTCTACAGATTATACGTCATTTGGGGATTAGATCGTAAGATATCCTTGCGTATCTTTTTGGCAATCTGAAGCAATTTCACAACTCATAGGCTGCTGAATAGATTATCTTTTTTGAGGAGAGAAAGTGAAGTAACAAGAAGATTAGGAGAACACAAAAGGCATTTAATGGAGCAGAAAAAGGGCCAGCGACGATCCCATTGTTAGATCATCGCATTTCAAAGCCCCGCAATCTTCTTAGTAACAAACTTAACAATCTCTTGTTCCTTGATTGTTGCTACTTCCTTCCCATTTGTATATATTTTGGCAACGCCTTTTTCGAAGCCGAATATTCCAATA
Organism: Holosporales bacterium; assembly: GCA_031257415.1. GTDB lineage: Bacteria > Pseudomonadota > Alphaproteobacteria > RUG11792 > RUG11792 > JAIROR01. The sequence continues at coordinate 2,050 of JAIROR010000071.1, forward strand.
TCGGAGTTTAGCGCCTCGCCGATACCATTGACTACGCATCCAAGCACTGAAACTGTGAGCTTTTTCTCGGTATTTTCAGTTGCCCCTTCGAGGTCTCTGGCTATTGAAATGACATCAATCAGAGTTCTGGCACAGGTTGGACATGAAACGATATCGATGCTGTTCCTCAAAAGACCGAGAGATTTTAGTATTTGACGCCCGACTCGAACCTCCTCGCGCAGATCCTTTGTCGACAGAGAAACCCTGATTGTGTCTCCAATTCCATCTGCCAATAGCGCGCCTATCCCGATTGATGATTTGATTGTTCCAGATAAAATTGTCCCTGCTTCAGTAACTCCAACGTGCAATGGATAATCTGAACGAACTGACAGCTTCCTGTATGCTTCTATTGTAGTTTTAACGTTCGATGATTTAACACTTATTTTAAAATTCGAAAAATTCATATTTTCTAATTTTTGAATATTGAGCAAGGCACTGTCAACTAGAGCGTCAGCGCATGGTTCTTTGTATCTGTCCAGTATCCCTCTCTCGATAGATCCAGAATTGAGTCCCAATCTAATCGGAGCAGAGTTAGCAACAGCGCAGCGCACTATCTCGATCAGCCCGTGCTCCGTTATATTGCTGGGATTGATTCTAATACAATGCGTTCCATTCTCGATCGCTTCAATTGCTCTTTTATGGTTGAAGTGGATATCGGCTATTATAGGAACACCAGCAGATTTGACTATCTCTTTCAATGCCTCTGTCGATTTTTGGGTATTACACGAAACTCGCACAATATCAGCCTTCGCTGCAACAGCATCCTGTATTTGGGTCAGCGTGGCATCGACATCTTCTGTATTTGTGTTCGTCATCGTTTGAACTGATATACCGGCCAAATTACCAATTGCAACATTCCCAACTCTAATAGGCCTTGTTATCTTGCGCTCTATATTCACAATCATTGTCTTTTCGTGAACGTCTATGCACCAGATTATACTATACTGAAGAATGTTCTCAATACGTTTTCAAAGTGGAATAATCGGAGCAAAACCAATCGAAGACGGCTTTTGGATTGGTTTTGCAAGATTACTTTTTTCTCTACGAAATTTAGCAAATCCTTGATGTCAGTAGACCTCAACATTTATGAGTAATTGATCAAAAGAATACTGACTCTTGTGAGATATTCCAAGCTATATATCTCATAGCACCATCAGTGACCCATAATAAACTTTAAAAGCATTCGCTTTTAAAGTGTGATAATCGGAATGAAATCGACCGGAAGCGGTTCCTGGGTCGATTTCATAAGATCATTTCTTTCTCTACGAAACCTCAGTTAGCCTTTGATGTCAGCAGAACCGTTAGGCGATTGATCAAAAGAATACTGACTCTTGTGAGATATTCCAAGCTATATATCTCATAGCACCATCAGTGATCATCTGCGTCTTGTCTACCATTTGATAACCACTTTCCCACTTAGCCGCAGGGAGTGTCGAATCATCAAATGTGCCACGCAATAGCAGATTCAAAACCATCCCGTTTCTGAATGATCTTTCATCTT
>JAIROR010000089.1 GCA_031257415.1 Holosporales bacterium
AGTTAGTATTAGTAAACGGAAATGTATATGAAGGAAACTTCAAGAATAATGTAATAGAAGGAAAAGGTAAATATATATGGGCAGATGGAAGTGTGTATGAGGGAGATTGAAAAAAAATAATGCAAAAGAAGGAAAAGGCAAGTTAGTATTAGTAAATGGGAATGTATATGAAGGAGACTGGAGAAATGATAAAATGGAAAGAAAGTATACGGATAAAAATGAAGGAATGAAGATATAATCCCCAGGCATTTTATATCACATCGTGCGTGGCGCGTCTCTTAATGGATTAGCTCACCACGCACTTTGTGTCAATTTTTTCCTCATGGGACAAAAATTTTTCTTGCATAAAAATAAAAAAGCATGTTACAATAATATTGACACCTGTTCCTGCGGGCTCTTTTTCCTTGGAAAGCTTGCTGGGTTAACCAGGAGGGGATTGGTGTATGCTTCCCAGAATCAAGTGATAATCTCAAGAAATCGATCCACTCCAGTTGATTTCAATTATCCAATCTTGAAATCGCAGATTTTAAAAGTTCCTAACTTGTCTCAAAAACACATAGACCCGTACAGAATATATTCAGTAACTTTGCTTTCACAGGGCAACTTTTCTTATTGCCAGAAGATATCTTTCTGATGTATACCTTGGATGTTGTATACGAAATACCTTGTGAAGCACTTTATCATATGATTGATATACGAAATAAGAATCTCAGATTTCTGATTATTGGATATGGAGTCTCTGGCAGATCTACCCACGCCTTCTTGAAAAGCAACGGATATCCAGTTGCCGCCTTTGACGATAAGATACTCATAGAAGATTCCGATATCGGAAACATTGCAGATTTTGGAGCTGTCGTGAAAAGTCCTGGAGTTCCGTTTATGCCCCATAATGCTCACTTCATCGTAAAGAGAGCTCATGAAGAGGGAGTGCCTGTTATAACAAACTATGATGTTTTCTCCCTATTTAATAATAATGCGCGAATTATAATGGTGACTGGCACCAATGGGAAATCCACAACAGCCGCTCTGATAGACCATGTCATGCGTAAATCAGAAATAAACTCAGTTGTGGGGGGAAACATCGGAGTGCCATACGGAGATCTGCCTCATTCTGATGTATACGTTTTTGAAATGTCTTCATATGAACTTGCCGTTTCACAATATATGAATTTTGAAGTCGGCTGCATATTGAACATCGAGCCAGATCATCTTGAAAATCATGGGTCATTTGAAAATTATATAAACGCCAAGCATAATGGCCTCGCCCACTCGGAAACCAAGATTATTTCGTATGAAGATAGAAACACGATGGCCGTATATAAAAATACTTCAATTACAATATCAAACAGAGGAAATAAGAAAGCTGACGTGTATATTGACAATCAGAAGTTAATTGACAACATAAATAAAATCGAATTTGGCCTCTCAAGACTTCCCGCATTACGTGGTCGGCACAATCATCAAAACTTGGCCTTCGCATACGTTGTCTGCAGCAACCTTGGCATCCCGATCGATTGTATTTTATCAGGCATGGAATCCTTTGAAAGTCTTCCTCATAGACTAAACTTCACCGGGACTATCGGCAATGTGTCATTTGTCAATGATAGCAAGGCCACCAATCCAGTGGCAAGCGCATGCGCCCTCGAGACCTTTTCGGAATACAATATCTTTTGGATAATTGGTGGAAGAAGCAAAAAGACAGACGTTCACGAACACGTTGATGCATTCATGGCAACTGTTAAAAAAATATATTTGATTGGAGAAGCAATGGATGAATTTGAAGCAGCATTCAAGGGTATGAGGGAAACTAAAAGGAGCGAGACACTTGAAAGAGCCGTAGCAGATGCATATAATGATGCAAAAAAATCATCAAATAATTCAGTTGTTCTATTCTCCCCAATGTGCGCAAGTTTTGATCAATTCGCAAATTATTGCGAACGCGGCAACCGTTTTTGCCAAATTGTAGCATCGATCTCTGATACCAAATCCCATAGATAACGTCGCAGATGAGTTCACTAGATGCGTTGTGGTTCAACGCTTTCTTGAATATCATCTGAGACATTATTGATGGAGTTGGAGTAACTCCGTTTTCTTGGGGAGGTGATATTGTGGTTGTAAAGTGAAATATCTATAGTATAAAAAACTGAGCTATGGCAAGAAAATTAACAGAAAATTAACATTTTTTAAATAGAATGTTAGAAGGAGGTGCGAGAGACGAGACTCAAAGGCCAGGTGCTTTGTGAAAAATTAGGTAAAATGTTCAAATCATCGTTATGCGTTTTTATAGCAGTTAGTGCGCTTGCTGAAGCAGCATTTGCGGCGTCCGGTTTTTCGTCCGTCGGAAATGTCGGCAATCTTCTTGAAAACGTGAAGGACAAAGCCGAGGAAGTACTTGGAGAGGGGAAAGGCAAGGTTGAAAAATTTCTTGAAAAGGCGAATGATAAAGCCAGTCAGGTTGCGTCATATGATTTGCCTGGAATTATCACAAAGGTAAAAGAAATCGAAAGCATTGTTGTTCCTGAAGATGGGAAGATTCCAACCGTAAAAATTAAAGTTGCTGCATCGGAAACAACTTCCACTGAATCACCGCCTGCAAACACCTCCCCTACTACTGCTCCGGCAACAGAACCTCCGGCGGCAACTGCACCGGCCACAGAACCTCCGGCAGAGACTGCTCCGACCACAGAACCTCCAGCAGCGACTGCTCCGGCAACAGAACCTCCGGCGGCAACTGCACCGGCCACAGAACCTCCGGCAGAGACTGCTCCGACCAC
>JAIROR010000014.1 GCA_031257415.1 Holosporales bacterium
CGGTCACTGATGGTGCTATGAGATATATAGCTTGGAATATCTCACAAGAGTCAGTTTCTCTTTGACCAATTACTCATAAATGTTGAGGTCTACTGACATCAAGGCTAACTGAGGTTTCACGAAGGAGAGATAGTAATCTTGTGGAATCGATTCAGGAGCAGTCTGAAGAAAAATGATCTTGCAACACCAATCCCAAGTGGTTAGTAATGTGCCGTCTTCGATTGGTTTTGCTCCGATTATTCCAACTTAAAAATCGTAGATTTTTAAGTTCTATAGTGCCGTCTCCGGTCGATTTCATTCCGATTATTCCACTTCGAAAACATACATGTTTTCGAAGTTCGTCAAACAGTTTCTCTTTCGATCAATCGCCTAACGGTTCTGCTGATATCAGAATCTAACTGAGGTTTCGTGAAGGAAAGATAGTAATCTTATGGAATCGGTTCAGGAGCAGTCTGAAGAAAAATGATCTTGCAAAACCAATCCCAAGTGGTTAGTAATGTGTCGTCTTCGATTGGTTTTGCTCCAATTATTCCAACTTTAGACACGTCGGAATACGATACATCTTTCTATCATTGCGATATCTTTTCCTATCTCGATTGCTTTTAGATCTTTTGACAACTTGATGACGGCGTCCCTTTGGTTGATTCCGATTTCGATAAGTAATAGGCTGCCATCTTCTAGGAACTCACTTGCGCGCGGCATAATCACCCTATACGCGTCCAGGCCGTCGTCTCCTGCAAACAGTGCTGCGTGTGGATCGCTCAGAACTGATTTTTCCAAGTTCCACCCAATGGAGATATACGGTGGATTGCAAACAATTGCCGTAAACTTCTGGTATTTGGGAATATTACCAAACCAATCACTAATAATAAAATTACATCTCTTATCAACTGCAAGGGCCACGGCGTTTAACTTGGCTATATCAATAGTATCGGCGTTTATATCAACGAGGGTTGCGATCGCATTGCGATAGAACTTCAGGATTGAAATTGATATGCAACCTGTTCCACAGCCCAGGTCGAGTATATTATACGCCATCTCTCTATCGGGAAAATATTTCATAAACAAATCAACAATAAGTTCTGTTTCGGGGCGTGGATCGAGAGTACTCTCATTTGTCACGTATTCTATTCCATAAAATTCCTTTGAATTAATAACTTTTGCTAGAGAGATTCCGCAATATCTTTTATATATCATATTAACTATCGCCGAATATTCGGCCTCAGACATATTTATTTCACTTGCGAAAAATATTTCAGTATATCTCTTGTTAAGTGCACTGCTGATTATGGTAACGACTTCTCTCAAAGTTACTATCCTAGAGAAGTTAGAAATATCACGTTTGCAAAGTATCATAGCAAAACTTCATAGATATCTGTATTTATAATTTTCTCTATTTTGTTTTTAATATTAAGCCAGGAGTCATAGTTTCTTTGAGTAATTTCTATACCTATGGTTTTATAATTTTTTAGATAGTATTCGTATTTCTCCTCAATTGTTGTATATTTCCCGAGACCTGCCATTTTATCGCATATTTGGATGAGTTCGACATAAATATCAGATGACATATCTTTAAGGATTTCCTTTATCTTGGAAGCGGTTTGGAAATCGTCTCCGCAATATCCTTCTATATATTCGTGCATATCAAAGATTGGAAATGGATGAGTTATGCATATCTTGGCAATGTCCTTGTCGCCCATCGCCATCATTTTCCGATATCCAACTAATGGATGCATATATCTCTTTTTTTTATCCTTTATAAACAGCTTGCCGACATCATGAAAAAGGCCATACGTGTGGGCAAGATATGGATCGATAACTCCCCTCGACAACGAGGCTATTTTATAGGCAGCCATAGCGACTAACCCTGAATGCTTCAGTGTATTGATGTCATTTGGGAATCGTAAACGGGCCATATTGAGATCCACTTATAAATTGTTTCATATATTCATTATCTGTTGTTTCGAGTTCACTATTTGTTCCCTCCCATATTATGCTTCCATCGAAGAGCAATCCAACTCTATCGCTTATTCTTTGTAGACTGGATATATCATGGGTGATCGACAATGCGGAAATACCAAGTTCCTTTGTGCATTTCACGATGAGATCATTTATGGTGCCACTATTTATCGGATCAAGTCCTGTTGTCGGCTCATCAAAAAAGATAATACTTGGATTAGTAGCAAGAGCTCTGGCCAGGGCGACCCTTTTCTTCATCCCTCCGGAAATTTCAGACGGGAATAATTTTGATATGCTGTCATCCAAATTAACAGCCTCGAGTTTTTCAATCGCTATTTTGTAGGCATCGTCCGTTTTCATATGATATCCATAGACTAGGCCGAACGAAATATTATCTATTATATTTAAGCTATCGAACAGGGCTGCTCCCTGATATAACACTCCACACTGCAACAGCACCTTCATAAGATCCTTTGACCTGAGCTTCATTATGTTTTTACCATTGATGAATATTTTCCCTCCGCTAACGCTGAAAAGCCCTAGGATACACTTTACGAGAACTGACTTGCCAGTTCCAGACCCCCCAACAATAACGTATGACTCGCCGGCATCTATTCTGAAGCTTACATCTTTTAGAACCTCCCTTTTTCCAAAGGATTTTTTAAGATTTTCAACCTCAACAACAGCGCTCATTAAATAACCCAAAAATTCCAACACGCTCCCAGTAGATTGTACACGATAGCAGCGCAAAGTACTAAATCAAATTGCCGAACTACTACGCCCAAATACCAAAAAATCGATGGAGATGCCGGCCCCATGAAATAGCAACCTGCCGAGGACTCCGCGCTCTATAAATGCTTCTGGCTTCAAACACCGAAGAGCAGCGCACCTAGGCAAGCATTGGCTTCCGCGCCCCATTTGCCAAAACGACTGAGAAGAGGCAGGGACTATTGTCCAATGCAAGACAATAGACCCCGCCTTAAATACCTTCTTGCTTCAAATACCTTAATTCATCCTATAGACACCTCAGCTCGAACTTGAAGTCGACGACGACCACCGGGGTGGCTGTTCAAAAGACTTTTGGTCATACGCATTCTCTTCATCATGCACTGCCGGTGAAATAGCTGATAAAGGATCTGTGACACTTGAAACCACAGTCGGAAACGATTCTTCTGTTGAACTTCCTGAAGCACTTCCTGAAGCACTAATATTCGACAGAGACGATTCTGTTGGAGTCTCTGGAGTACTCGTCGGAAACGGTTCTGGCGAAGTTGGTGGAGAATATGGGATACCTGGAGGGTTTATTGTCGGGGCCGACGGAGCCTCCTCGTCACCCATTATCAGATTTGGCAAACTATTAGCAGTCTCATCTTCCAATTTAACACCGGCTTCCTTTTCCTCCCCTGACGTTGATGGAGAATATGGGATACCTGGAGGGTTTATTGTCGGGGCCGACGGAGACTCCTTGTCATCCGTTATCAGACTTGGCAGACTATCAGCAGTCTCATCTTCCAATTTAACACCGGCTTCCTTTTCCTCCCCTGACTCTGAAGGCCCCGGCAAAGACAGTGTCACTTCTATGCCGTTTATCCATCTTCCCTCTCTGATGATTTCTCCATTAGGACCTGTTAACTTTCCGCGCCCGTGCGCTCTATCATTTTCGAAATCTCCTTCATATGTACTGCCGTCTGCAAATCTATATGTGCCCTCCCCATGAGCATTATTATTTACATAGCATCCTTTATACACTGCACCGTTTTTAAAGTAAAACTCACCATATCCATTTGCCATGCCATCCACAAAGTGGCCTTCAAAATATCCCTTTTCGTTCTCGATCCTCACAAGCCCAGTAATTTCACGCCCAGTCCTTTTGCTCTCTCTAAGATCTTCATCCGTTACTATTCTAAACTTCTTTCCGTTACTGTTAACAAAAAACTTAGGCTCCTTAGGCTCCTCAGGCTCTTCCACTCTGCTAGGATAAATGGTCTTATAGTCGGAATCATTTTCGATCACTGGACTGCCATCATTATCAACAGTGGATTCTGGATTACGCTCTGTTTCAGCAGATGTTTTTAGATTGCCCTCATCTTCCAATGGATTGCCCTCACCTTCCAATGGATTGCCCTCACCTTTCAATGGATTGCCCTCATCTTTAATCAATGGGGGAGAACCGTCATCGCCACCTTCGGAACCACTACCACCTTCGTCAATATCATCTTTACCTCTCGAGCCAAACAGTGAGCCGTTATCATCACCTGCCTCTTTGCCACCGTCAGGAACTTCAGGCGCGCCCACAACACTAACCCTCCCACTTTCACCAGTCGAAATTTCGCCCATACCGTCCATTGCAAACACAGCTCCTACAACTCCGGCGAAAGCAATTACTTTTAACTTCACGTTCATTTTACTACTCCTCCCTAAAAACTATAAATAAAACCCCAATGCCTTCTATAAGGCTAACACCATTTCTCATCAGGAGCAACAGAAAAATGTGTATCAAGTTTGGAAAAAGGTCTAATGCTTTTGGGGGCATCATTCGTGATATTATTGAAGGGATTCGATATAAAAGACTGTTAAATGGGGGCCGATGTAGGACATTATTCAAGGCCGCAGTGGCTTTACAGAATGGCCAACGCTGAGCATTATTCAATAGTGTAGTGGTCTTGCAGAATGGCCGATGTGGAATACTATTCAATAGTTTCTATAAGCAAATATGAAGGTAGTTTTCGACATAATCTCGCGACTTCGATAAACAGTTGATTGTTACAGAATCTCACAACACAGTTGATTGTTTTAGATAATTTGTTAGAATATAATATATGGGTGGTAAGTGCTTTTTTGAAAGCGTATTTTTTGCAAGTTCAAGGAGTTTAGAGAGTTATGAGTAATGATGGGAAGCCGGGAGGAGGTTCTGTCAATCCGGAGTTCAGTGGGTTAAGGGCGCTTGTTTGGCCCGTTCATAGATATGAGCTCAAAAAATTTCTTCCAACTGGGCTCATGATGTTGTGTATATTGTTTATATACACTCTCGTTCGAGACCTGAAGGACACATTGGTTGTCAGCAGGGCTGTTGGGGGAGGAGCAGAAGTGCTCGGGTTTTTAAAGCTATATTTGGTGATGCCGGCGGCAATCCTGTTTATGATAGTGTTTGTTAAATTGGCAAACATGTTTGATCGAGAAAAGCTGTTCTACGTGATAGTTCTTTTCTTCCTTTCGTTTTTTGTGGCGTTTGGATTTATTCTGTATCCCATGGCTGATTACCTTCATATGTCACGGGAGACGATAGCTGGTCTTCAACAATCGGTGCCAAGACTATACTGGGTTTGGCCTGTTATAGGGAATTGGAGTTATTCCCTTTTCTATATAATAGCCGAGTTGTGGGGAAGTGTCGTTCTGAGTGCCCTTTTTTGGCAATTCGCCAATGAAATAACGAAAGTTAAGGAAGCCAAGAGATTCTATAGTCTATTTGGTTTTGTTGGTAATTTCGGACTGATAGCCTCTGGGTCTGTCATCATTGTGTGCGCAAATATCGCGAAGAAAAGTGCGGCGCTGGGGGCGCCAGACGCCTTTGGTTCAAACTTGCGTTATCAGATGCTTGCGGTTGCGGCTTTCGGGGGGGCTCTTTTATACATTTATAGATGGATGCACAAGCACGTTCTGACGGATCCGAAGTTGTATACCCCTGGCGAAGGCGTGAAGAAAAAGAAAAAGCTGAATCTCGGATTCATCAAAAGTTTTAAATATATACTGACTTCCAAGTATCTTTTGATGATTGCTTTGCTTATTTTCGCCTATGGCGTCTCTATAAACCTCGTTGAATGCATTTTTAAGGGGCAAATCAACCTGCAGTACCCGGATCCAAATGATTATAATTCCCTTATGGGAAAGCTATCGTTGACAACTGGAATACTGACAATTGTTGTCATGCTGGTAGGAACGAACATCCTCAGGATTTTTTCCTGGAAGGTGGCCGCGCTCGTGACCCCTGTATTTCTCCTCGCGACAAGTATCATTTTTTTCGGAATGATAATGTATGAAAAGCACGTTGGCATTCAGGCGACGATCATGGGAACAACCGTTCTTTTCATGGCCGTTGTTGTTGGTCTTGCGCAGAATGCTTTTGCAAAGGGGGTGAAATATTCGCTATTCGATTCGACAAAGCAGATGGCGTATATCCCGCTTGGGCAGGAAATGAAGGTGAAAGGACAGGCCGCTGTTGAGATTATTGCCGGAAGAGGAGGGAAATCAGGCGGAGCTATTATTCAGTCGACATTGCTTTTGATAATCGGAGGCAATGTTTCTCTCGCAAGCAAGGTTGAAATACTGGGCTCTATTGTTCTTGTTGTTGTTCTCTTCTGGATCTCTGCTGTGTTTAGCTTGAGCAAGCAGTTCGAAGTTCTGAGCGCTGAGAAGGAGGCCGCTGAGGAAGCTGCCGCCAAAGAAGCCAGAGACCAAAGAAAAGAAATGCCTGCCGAAACTGAGAAGTAGCATTGCCGGAAGAGAGTAGTTGTGGGTCCCGAGAAGTGGCGACGCGAAATAGGGGAGCGTCGTTGCAGGAGGGGCGTTGAAGAGCAGCGGATGAGTTTCCGCTGCGCCTCTTTTGCTCGTTTGATTGTGGCCTTTGCGCTGGATTTGAGGAATGAAATCAACTGGAGAGCCTGCTCCTGGATCAATTTCACAAGATCTTTTTTGTAGTTTCGCGGATATACACCAACATCCTCCTGGTTAACCCAGCGGACTTTCCAAGGAAAGAGAGCCCACAGGAACAGGTGTCAATAATATGGTAGCACATTTTTTTATTTTTATGCAAGAAATATTTTTGTCCCATCTTTGTCCCATAAGAAAAAATTGAGAAAAAATTGTCCCACGAAAAAAAATTTACCCCACGAAACTGAAACCCATCGCGACCCAGCGGCGGCAACAATTCCTTAATATTTCCTTAACAGAGCCAAAGTCGTTGGTATGAAGATCGTTTTGCGCTGGGGGCGCCTGAAAATTATTTATTTGTTGTTATTTTCTTATTCCAAACTATACTTTAATTTAACTCTTTTTTTAAGACAATTTTTAGAAACCGCCCCCGTTCAACAGTTTTCCAATGGGAATACGTTGCGGAAACACGTTTCTATATTGACTCCGTTCCTTTCATCTTTGCTGTTCGTCCAGCCGTATAGGTTTTTGGGTATTGAGAATCTGGTAGGATTTTTGCGAGAGAGAAAGATCATCATTCCTTTTGCCGACATTAGTCTCTGGCCTCTGTTTAGTATGGATTCGTTATAGAATCCGGAGTCAAAAAAAACTACGTCAAAGCCTTCCTTTTTATACGTATCCAAGTTCTTTTCGCTAATAGAGGAGCAATCGCTGAATATACGGCCAAAAACCAACAATGTATAATTGAGATAATCTCCAATAATCAACAATTTATTGCGTGGTAGTGCCAATATTTTTTCAGCAATTTTGGCAAGCAAGACGGGGCGCAGCAGGAAACGATTCTCCAGATCATTGATTGGGATTTCGATATCGGCATAGGCATATACTTTGTGTTTCGGTTCGACGAAATCCTCTCTATCGATAATTGTGAACGCATTGACTATGAGCGGATTGTGGATTCCGGCGCATATGAGCTGTCTTTCCATTGAGGCGATTTTTATTTCATTCATCTATTTTTCCCCAACGATAACACCCCATTGCAAATTTCGATGATATCAGAGATCGAGGATACTTTTTCAGAATTGCTCATTTTCAGTTTTCCCCTGACAAATGCAGGAATATCTTTAAATCTTATCTTATTATCCAAGAATTCCTGAACGGCCATCTCGTCTGCCACACTAAATGCTATGCATTTCTTTTCATTATAGGCTTCATATGCCAGCTCGACGTTCTCTTTCTGCCAATCGCTGAATTTCTGAAAAGATAAGGATAATGATTCTAATTTAAAATCTGATTTGAAGTCCTTTTCAGAATATTTGGCAAAGGCATAATTTATTGGGATTCTCATATCTGGAGTCCCCATAAGAGCCATGATGCTTGAATCTCCAAGCTGGACCATCCCGTGGACCATGGATTCTTTATGGATTATTGCCTCAACCTTTTCTATTTCAATATCAAAGAGGAAAGCAGCTTCTATGATCTCCAGGGCCTTATTAATCAATGTTGCGCTGTCGATTGTTATCTTGCCCCCCATCTGCCACGTCGGATGATTCAGCGAATCCTGCACGGTAACTGTTTCAAGCTGTTCTCTTGAATAATTGATAAATGGGCCTCCAGAACATGTTAAAATTATTTTATTAATACAGTTTTTGTCTTTGTTTTCTAGACATCTGTAAATAGCGCTGTGTTCAGAATCGACTGGTATTATTCTAGTGTTCTTTTCGTGGGCTTGATTAACGAAGAATTGCCCTCCGCACACGGCGACTTCCTTTGTTGCAAGGGCGATCGTTGCGGCATGTCCGAGGCAGTGAAACGAAGGTATTAGGCCTGATATCCCGGAGATTGCCATGCCAAGAATATCGACCTCTAGCTGCGCCAGATTTTTGATTTCTTCATTCGGGAGGACAGTGGTATTGGTTCCTTTGAGTAATTCCTTTGCGGCATCCACAAACTTCGCCTCTACCGAGATATACTGTGGGCGAGATATCATGGCCTGTTTAACGAGTTCCTTATAGTTGCTCCTAGCTGCGAGACACACGACCTCAAAGGCACCGGAACTCCCAGCAACGGCATCAAACATCTTTTTGCCTACGCATCCTGTTGACCCAAATATACTCACCTTTTTCATCTTGCTAATTCACGAGGAGTTTGTTTATCTTCTCCGAATATTCCAAAGAATCATCTATTTTGAAAACGATTTCCGGAACGTATTTCAGGTTCATTTTCTTTGCTATAACATTTTTGAAATAATGCTTGTGTTCCTCGAGAAAGCTGATAGTCTCTTCCTGAAGCTCTCCGTTAAATGGAGCAACGAATATCTTCGAATTCCTCAAATCTGGAGACATGTCGACGTGGGTAATTGTTAATATCCTGCAAGGAATATTTGGCAATCCGTCCCTCAGTATGGTGTCAGATATGCACTCCCTGATCTTAAAAGCGACTCTGTCTGCCCTCTTGCCTCTCCCTCTTTTGTCTGTTCTTCCGTCTACTTTCTTAATGCCATACACGTCAGCCATAGCCAATAACAACCTCACCACGAATCCAACACACACAGATCATCTTATGGCAAAAGCATCGGCGAAGCAAGGGCTAAAATGGCGAATGAATATCTTGCTATTTCGAAAGTACTCATATTGAGCCAAATGTTCTGGATATATACCCAAACACTAAAAGATTGTGGAATAAGGGAGCAAGCGGATCGCTTGTCACGGCATTTTTGATTTTTGGTATCACTTCCTCACGCACACAATTCTCCTTGACAGACGGCAATAAAAAGGGGTAGAATGGCCAAAAGAAGGATTTTTTATGAGGCATATTATGAGAAAGATATTAGTAGTGGCGAGTATGTTTTTGGCAACATTTGCAACAATTGGGTATGGGGCCGATTCTAATGAAAAAATACTTCCTGAGTTTTGCGACAATTCCGATGGCAATATTGACCAATATTACGAAGTTGCCGAAATTAAGATGGACAGCGCTGGATTTAAGGGAGATTCACGAAAAATTACCCTTTATTACGATTGCTATGGCTACTTGTATTATGGTCGACTAAACGGAGTTATTACCAGGGAACTAAAAATGGAGCAAGTGCCACTAGGTGATCCAATCCGTAATGTTGTTTTCCTAAATAAAAGGATATGGCGATACGTTTGCTTTGACGGAGCGAACGGCCGTCAGCGAGAACTATCTGACAATTGGTTCCTTAAACCGGAGAATAAGATTTATTATCTTCGTCCGAAATGTAGTGATTGGTTTACGGGTTTTTACAAGCACTTAGGAAATGGAAACTGGACGAAAATTGATGAATACAATTATACTAATCCTGAGAACTCCGTCTGTAATTCGGGAGTGTATACGTACGAAGCTTTGTTTGAAAATTTGGATAAGATCAGACAAGCTCAAGCAATGGAAGATCCTAAGTAGTCTTTATTCAGAGGCAGCAATTCAGTCATTTGCAATTGCTGCTGCTGGCCCCTAACAAGAAGCGACATCGAAGACTATAACATTTATTCCTTGCGGAAATTGAAATAATGTTTGCTCTGGAGCAAAATAAGTGGTATACTGGTGTATGTTGTGTTTGTATTATTAAAGGTGAATTATGAAGAAATTGATTGCTGGGTTGTTGACGCGCTGGGCGGTTGTGTTATTGGCATGCGGGGCCGTGCCATGTTGCCAGGCAATGTCTGTGGATTATAGCTCCGGCAGCAGCTCTGGGGATTATAGCTCCGGCAGCAGCTCTGGGGAATTTAGCTCCGGCAGCAGCGGTGTTCCATTTGATAGAAAAAAGCTGCAAGATTCCTTGGACAAGGCTTGCTCTGTTTTATCTGAAAAAGAAAAGGAAATTCTTGTGAAGAAAGCAACAGAAACGTTAAATAAAAAAGTTAAGTATTGTAGTAAAGATCTAAAGGGATTTCTTCTTGATTTTGTGGAGGTATTTGATCGCAAGAGCCCTGAGGAATTAAAGGATTTACCAAAAGATTTTAATTGGAGAATCGCGTGTGATATTGCGGGTATTGATTTTGAAAAATTTGATGATGATGTATACAGAGAGGTGTATGATTGCTCAATACATGATGAACTGCCTGAAAATATTGAA
>JAIROR010000046.1 GCA_031257415.1 Holosporales bacterium
TGGAAATATTTGATAGAAGAGTATATCTGAGCGCAGTAAACATCACCTTACCGTAAAAGATTAAGTCGCCCCCGCCACCCTCATTCTTTCAGTATCTCACACAAAGGTTAAGGAATGGTTAAGGTTGTGGAGTTTTTTGACAGATTGTGAAAAAATAAACAGTCTTTGTGATCGAAGTTTTCAGAAGTAATCCAAAGAACAAAAACAACAATCTCATGAAATCGACTCAGGTGTTGTTTCCAGTTGTTTTCATTCCAAATATCCACCTTAAAAGCGAATGCTTTTAAAGTTTTGTAGTATAGACTCTCTACCAAATGATTTCTCAAAACTGTTGCTTATATGAAACTGCCCGCGGGCCAAACGAAAAATTATCAACACCGCAAAAATTATTAACACACAGGCGAACAATTATAGGATATCATTGATCTGTTACGGCGAAAGGGTAGTGGTGTTTTTTATTATGTCTGGAAGATTGAGCATTAAAGGTGAGAGGTTTTTTATGTGCTGCTGCAGTTTTTTGTTGGTGTGCGGTTTCTGCGGCGCAAAAGAGACGGCAGCGAAAGGTCACAGTCAAACGAGAGGAACGAAGACTGTCTTGGAGGCCGTCTCTAGTACAGAGAAGATGAACAGCACTGATGCCAAGTCGAAGACTACTAGTACAGAGAAAATGAACAGCACTGACGCCAAGTCAAAGACTACTAGTACAGAGAAAATAAACAGCACTGACGCCAAGTCGAAGATTACTAGTACAGAGAAAATGAACAGCACTGATGCCAAGTCTACTGGTCTGGATACTGGGAAAGTGAGCAACAAGAAAGCACGTAATAAAAATGGCGAATCATTGGCGAGTTCTAAGGAAGCCCAGATTACCGCCGCTGCCAAAAAGAAAGCAATTGCTGATTTACTTACTGTTTTGAAGAATACTCTAGAAAACAACAAGCAAATCAAGGCACTGGAGAAGGAGCTAACTTCGGCCGAATTGGAAAAAAATGTGGCCGCGAGCACGATGAGACCAACTGTGCAAGCATCGACGGGCTACAGATTTTCAGATACCTCTCAATGGGCTTCAGACGATAACAATGCATTTAAGAACAAGAACGGCGGGAGATTCTCTACGAGTAGAGATGGGAAAATTCATGGCGGAGTTGCTGTGAAGCAGAATTTATTTCATGGTGGAGCTGATGTCGCTCATATCGAGAACGTGGATTATAGTGTTCAGGCGAAGAAGAGCGAAATTGAAGCTACTAAACAGAAGATATTGCTGGACGTTGCCTCCATATATTTCAAAATCTTGAGCAAGAAAAAGGAGATTCAGCATCTTCAAGCACACATCGATGCAACGAAAAGTTTGCTTGATGTTGTTTCAGAGAGGGAGAAGACTGGAGAAGGGAGGTATGCTGAGGTTATGGAGGCGCAAGCAAGATTGGCGAGTGCTGAGAGTAAGCTTGCTAATTCCCAGGCAGAGCACAAAGCTTTGGTAGCGAGTATTGAAGAAAGTATGGGGGCATCTCTCTCAGAAAACATAACTCCGCCACAGAGGTTGTTTGACGATAGCATGGGGGAAAGCCAGGCTTTTGATATAGCTTTGAAGCAAAATCCAGCTGTCATTGCCGCTGTGGATAAATTGCGAGCTGCAAAACACAATATCAAAGAGCAAAACAGGGGCATATATCCGTCTGTGGATTTAACGTATAGCTATTCCCAAGACATTAATCATATGAAAGATAGGCCCTCGAATCCCTTGCGAGATAGCTCGAGGGGGCATACGGTGAGCCTTGATGTTGCGATTCCGATATACGATGGCGGGGTCGCAAATACCAGGAGAAAGCAGGCTATAGAGGCAGCAACAAAGGCCTCGATTGAAAAGGAAAAGCTATTCGATGATATCAGGGTAGGTATTGTCACAATGAGGGCAAATATGGAGGCAGCAAGGAAAGGAATTGAGAGTGGTGATGTTGCTATCAAGGCGCAGGAGCTTGCTTTACACGATACTGAAGAGGAGTATAAGGCGGGAATAAAGATCATAACCAATGTTCTAGATGCCCAGGAAAAGCTCTTTGAAGCGAGGACCCTCGAGGTGGAGTCTCGGAAAAATTATTTGCTTGCCCAGTGCCAGATGTTATCTCTTCTAGGGATGCTGAATGCAAAAGGGTTAAAATTCGATGGGGGGTAAAAAATCAAGATGACGAAGTTCGATAACGGCGGCAATCAAGATGACATGAGCATGGAGGATATTTTGGCTTCAATAAGGAAATATGTATCCGATGATGAGGCGAAAAGAGGACAGTCTCAGAAGGGTGATTTGGGCAATAATGCCTACAGGGGCGCCAGCGCGGATTCCATATCTCCAGACATAGTCGTTAAACTCGAAGAGAATCAGATTGTTGAAGAAGAAGAGGAAGTTCCCAAAGGGGGGCATAATTTTTATGAAATTCCGGACGAATTCCTACATAGGAAAGAGGGAGGGAATCCCTTCAACAGGCTCTCTAGCGTATTGAAATCGCACCCTAAGACTTCCAAGAAAGCAGCAGACAAAACGAAGACTGTGACTGTTGACAACTTCCTGAGGGAGCTTGCAACTTCCATGATCGAAGAATGGATTGATAATAATCTCGAGAAGATGGTAATATACATCGTTGAGAGAGAAATAGAGAAGATTAAGAATCAGACCTCATGATCTACAGTCCTAAAACGATGCAGTATTACAAAAACATGAAGAATGTTGGAGGATTCGACTCCGGCGCCGCCAATGTTGGTACCGGGATCGTCGGTTCGCCTCTGTGCGGAGACGTCATGAAAATACAGCTCTTTTTTGACGAAGACGAGAGGATTGCTGATGCAAAATACAAGGTTTTTGGATGCGTTTCTGCAATTGCCTCCATGGAGCTTGCATGCGAAAAACTCAAAGGACTGTCAATCGAAGAGGCATTGAAAATTGAGAACTCGGACGTTGCAGATGAACTGGAGCTCACAGAAATTAAAAGGCACTGTTCTGTGCTGGCCAAAGAATCCATCACTGCCGCTATTAATGATTATATTGGCAAGAAGAGCGGGAAATTGAACAATAAAATCACAGTCACAGAAGGCGCCCTGGCCAAAATCAAAGAGCTTATATCAAAGGAGGGAAGCAATTGCAGCGGAATACTCGTTGGTATAATCTCCGGAGGCTGCTCTGGTATTGAATATTTCCTTTCCTTTGCCATGAATGACAATATTGCAGACAAGTTCTCCTGTAATGTTGAGGATGTGAATTTCTATTTTAACGAAGAGGACGAAGCACTTATCGACGGAATAGTTATAGACTTTGCGGAAAATAGTTTTGCCGACAGCTTCTTGATAACCTCCAACAAACAGTTTTCATGCGCAAATTGCTCGTGCCGAAGGGGAGGCTAAGTGCCATCCACCCCAGAAGTAGCCGATCATCAAAAGGGGCTGGTGGTCGCCAGATCAGAACATGATAGCTAAACTCAAGGGCTATGTAGACTCGGTTATAGTTGATGAAAATGCCATTATCGTTGATGTCGCCGGTGTTGGTTATACGGTTTTTGCATCATCAAAACTTATCAATTCTGTGCATATTGGAGACTATATCCAACTTCATATATATCACGTTATAAAAGCAGAAACTCAGTATCTATGCGGGTTTCAGACAATCGAAGAGATGAGAGCCTTCAGGATCCTACTTAATGTTCATGGAGTCGGAGTTAAATCGGCTATAGCTGTCTTATCCGCCCTCTCCCTTGAAGAATTAGCAATTTCTGTGGCAACTCAAGACGTCGGCATGCTCGTCAATGCCGAGGGAATCGGCAAGAAGACGGCGGCGCGAATCCTCCTTGAACTCAAAGATAAAACGATTGTTGAACTCGATCCTATCAACAAGTCAAACAGTGTTAACGATGCAGTTCTCGGGCTCCTAAGTCTCGGTTATCCCAAGAATATCGTTGTTAAACTCGTTAATAAGGCATTCGCAGAAATCGGCCAAACAGCATCCGCAAACGAACTGATAGTATCTTGCCTGCGCAACGTGGACAAAAATGAACAACTACCTCATCTCTAAGATTAGGCCCGAAAACTATGCAAGTCGTATATTCTGAGACGAATTATTTGAGACGAACCAGAAGTTCCAAAGCATATGTTATACACACACATACATACATGCTAATTGAAGAAAACTCTTGAGAGAGAATAGTTTATAAGATAACATAATCATAAGGGAATTTGCTTCTACAAGTCTATGAATAAAAAGCTGTTGAAAAACATCAAAGAATGGGTGTGGATTTTGGTAATCTTTGTTTTTATAAGTTTCTTCATCTATCAACCGTTCAAAATCCCCTCCGGCTCTATGATTCCAACACTTCTTGTTGGAGATTTCTTAATAGTAAACAAATATTGCTATGGATATTCCAACGATTCCATGAGAATTGGCACCTTTACTTTGCCATTCCCAACGCTACACAAAAGGCTGTTCGGGCTGAAGCCCCCGCAATACGGAGACGTTGTTGTCTTCCATAATGATAAGGACGACGATCTGAATTATATAAAAAGAATAATAGGATTGCCAGGAGATGTTGTTCAATTGAAGGAAGGAATTGTCTATATAAACGAAAAACCCCTCGGCTTAGAACAAATGGAAAACTTCTCAATAGTTGAAGACGGAGAATATAGGATATATCGAAGATTCATGGAGACAATGCCAAACGGGTATAAACACGTGATCATAAAGGCGTGTGACTTTGGCAAGGCCAGTTATGACAATGCAGGACCATATGTTGTTCCAGAAGAACATTACTTTGTTATGGGCGACAATAGGGATTGCTCGAAAGATAGTCGCGTCATGGAGTCCTGCGGCTTCATCCATTCCAATAGAATCATGGGAAGAGCGGAGGGACTGTTTTTCTCCTCTACGTGCAAACTCTACGAGATCTTGAAATGGCCATTCTCAATAAGATACGAAAGAATATTCACCCGCATCAGATAGAAGGAAATTGCTATCAATAATTGAAAAAATAGCCAAAGTTCTTGAAGACGTTGATATATAGATTCCTTTTGAAATGAACGGATAAACGGATTACGTTGCTGGTCGTCATCCATCGCCACACGTCGAATTCGCAGTGAGAGGAGGCGTTCAGGTTGATGTCTGTATCGTTTCCATTGAATTGCAACAGAAACCATTTTTGCCTCTGCCCAATAAACACAGAATCCTGGCGCCGCAGCCCGTGCGGAATCATATACTCAAGCCAGCTCGAAGTTTCCCCAATAACCTCAAAATCGTTCGTTCCGACCTCTTCCATCATTTCCCTTTTCATGGCTTCGAGGGGAGTCTCGTCCTCCTCTATTCCCCCTTGGGGCATCTGCCACGGTTGTTTCAAAAACCAGGAAACCATTTTTGTGTTGATCGCAGTCCTCTTACCAGAAAAAACCTTCTTTTCTCTATTAACAAGCACCATTCCAACTCCGTCTCTCAATCGTCTGTCCATCGTGAATCTTTTTTCAATTGTCTTTATGGTAAAAATTGTAACATATAATCTTCAATTGCAGCAAACGTAAACAACAAGGCGCTTTCGGCAAAATCAGAGGCTGCCCACTGTCATCGCTATTCCTCGTGTGCTCTATTGAAAGACTTGGACTTAAGCTGGATAAGCTGAGCGAAACCAATCGAAGACGATACTTATACACAATAGTTAACAAAAGATTGTGGATTCTTCCAGAACAAAAAAATACCAACGGCAGTTTGTCTTCTCTCGGGCAATCTTTTGGTGTTTGGGTTTATATCAAATTTCCCATTGAAGGCAGAAGCAAAGTGATATATAAAGATTATTAGTCTTGTGTTTTTGATGGGTCCCGAAAGAAGATATGAAATTGGAATGGGGAAGGAAGGTAACTTGTCCATCGTGTTCGCTGCGGTTGTATGACATGATGAGGTCTCCTATAGAGTGTCCGTATTGCGGACACCAGTTTGAGGACGCTATTGATGTGCGTCTCCGGAAGAAGGCTGCCATGACGATTGAGGAGACAATGAAGGCTCATATGGATTTTGAGTTTGCAGAAGAAGGACTCAGCGTAGATGAAACAGACACTATAGTTCTTGATGATGACGGCATAGAAACGGATATAGATGTTATCAAAATCAAGGAACTCGGGGAGTAGAGTATGGAGCACACCAAAGAAATTGTGCTGACGGGAGATAGACCGACTGGGTGCTTGCACCTTGGTCACTACATCGGCTCTCTCAAAAATAGAATAGATCTTCAGAATATCTATGAAAAGTGTTACATTATGGTCGCCGATACTCAGGCTCTATCAGATAATTTTAATAATCCTGGGAAAGTTATCGAGAATGTTGTTGAAATATGCAAGGACTATCTTGCTGTTGGCATAGACCCTCTTAAATCAACAATCTTTATTCAGTCGATGATTCCAGAGCTACCAGAACTCATGCTATACTATTTAAATCTGGTCACGTTATCGAGGCTCGAAAGAAACCCAACCGTCAAGTCTGAGCTCCAACAAAGGGAGTTCGGAATGTCTGTCCCAGTAGGGTTTTTATGTTATCCAGTGAGCCAAATCGCCGATATAACGGCTTTTAAGGCCACTATCGTTCCTGTTGGGGAAGATCAGCTTCCAATGATAGAGCTCTCCAATGAGGTAGTCAGAAGATTCAACATAACGTATAATAAAAGTGTTCTTCGCGAATCGCGGGCCCTCCTCGGAACAACAAAAAGACTAGTCGGAATCGATGGTAAATCAAAAGCCAGTAAATCGCTTAATAATGCTATATTTTTGTGTGATTCAGATGAAGATATTCACGACAAAGTATACAGGATGTTTACGGATCCAGATCACATAAGAGTTTCAGATCCCGGCAAAGTCGAGGGTAATGTAGTTTTTGCTTATATGGATGCTTTCTATGAAGATAGGGAGGAGCTGGAAGCTCTCAAAAAACATTATCAGGAGGGGGGGCTTGGCGACTCGTCCGTTAAAAGCCTGTTGTCTAGATCTCTTCAAAAATTGATAACTCCAATCCGAGAAAGACGAGCAGAAATAACAAAAAATTATGTCATGGATATCCTCATCGATGGCACAGCACGCGCTCGCAAAGAGGCAGCGAAAACACTCGGCGAAGTCAAGGAAGCAATAGGAATCGTGTATACCAGATCATGAAAAATTTTAAATTGGTATACTATGTGGTTTGTTAAGGAAGTACTTCTTTTTTTACAGTCTTGCAAAAATCTCCACAACCTTAACGATTTATTAACTCTATTTATGAGATACTGAAAGAATGAGGGTGTCGTTCAAGAAACTTTAAAAGCGTTCGCTTTTAAAGTGGGTATTTGGAATGAAATCGATCAGGGATAACACTATAAAACTTTAAAAGCATTCGCTTTTAAAGTGGATATTTGGAATGAAATCGACCGGAGACGGCTCCTGGGTCGATTTCATGAGATTATCTTTTTTGTTCTTTAGATCCTTTCTGAAAAAAACCCAACATTTCCTTACAACCTTAACGATTCCTTAACTCTTTTATGAGATACTGATTATACGTTGGGTGGCGGGGGCGACTTAATCTTTTACGGTAAGGTGATGTTTACTGCGCTCAGATATACTCTTCTATCA
>JAIROR010000084.1 GCA_031257415.1 Holosporales bacterium
CAATCGAATGCCAATCAAAGTGCAATCAATTTCACCCCTGCAGGCCTTGGAAATCAAGGGGTTTGCGATTTCGCTGGTGCCGGTACTAGTACTAGTACTGATACTAGTACTAATACTAAAAACAAGTCTCATAAATCTGACGAGTCAGTTGAGAGAGAAATTTCAAAAAAAATCTCAGAAAAGATTGAAGTTGTTTTTAGCAATCATAACACAGATATAGTATTTGATATCCAGAAACTAAGCAAGACTAAAGCAGGTACTGTGTTTGATATCCAGGAACTAAGCAAGACTAAAGCAGGTACTATGTTTGATATCCAGAAACTGCCGCCGGCGCCGGCGGAGCCGAGCTTTCAGGAATCGAACGTTAAGAAATCAAATATTGTTCAGGAGATGTTTAGGGTTTGGAAATCCGAGTTCCCGGGCTCCGAGGAGAGGCTAAATTTGAAGATTTCAAGGTGGATGAAGGCTGCTTTCGATACAAAATTCCAGGGCAATTTGCAGAATTGGGTGGATTATCTGCGGCTGGCCAAGACGAGCAGGTTTATTACGGAAAATCCTCATCTGCTGTGTTTGAAGTGGCTGCTGAGTTTCAATGCGATCGAAGGCATTTGCAAGCGCAGGGCATACGGAGTTGCTGCGGCAGAGCCACCTCCTGGGGCGGAGGGGACAGAATCCAAAGCCCAGACGCAGGCCACGGCCCAGGAAATAGCCGAACAGATCAAAAACCTCGATGAATGCGAAATTTGCAAGGCACAGAGGCTCAAAATCCTCGATAGAATCGGCCCCTGCGCATACCTCTCCTGGTTTGGCAAAGTCTCTATGAAGGTCGTCGATATCGAGATCAAGTGCTTCGACGGCGGGGACGGAGCCGCCTCGCAGTTCGTCCTCGATCGGATCGCAATCCACTACAGAGACCTGCTGAGACTCGATTCCGAACCCAATCCAGAAACCTGCCCAGAAACCTGCCCAGAAGCTTGCCCAGAGACCTGCTGAGACTCGATTCCGAACCCAATCCAGAAACCTGCCCAGAGACCTGCCCAGAGACCTGCTGAGACTCGATTCCATTTTCCCCTGGGCTTTTGAGAACATTCCATGGGCTTTTGAAAACATTGTGTGTTGTGGAGTTTTTTCTTTGCGAAGATGGTGAGGAGGAGTGATTGAATTTCTTATAAAAGCGTCTTGACATAGAAAAAGTATCTTGACATAGAAAAAGTATCTTGACATGCCTTTTATTTTTGGAGAAAATATGGTAGCGCGGCTTTAATCAGAGAGAGTGTGTGTATATGGCTGATTCCACAACGAAGACCTGTTGCAAATCAAAGAAATTTAGAGTTAGCTCGACTGTTTGGCAAATAGGAATAATGATGATGCTCATGAATATATCGTATGTCATGGTGTATAGCTTCTCGGGGCTATACCTCAAAAAGATTCTTGCAGTTTCGATAGTATGGATAGGGGCAATAGAGGGGGCGGCCGAAATGATGTCGCATATGATGAAATTGGTTTCTGGAATGCTCAGCGATTTCTTCGAAAGAAGAAAGAGCATAATGATTGTCGGGTATTCTTGCTCAGTCATAAGCAAGATTCTGCTTGCATTGTCCACAACCTTTTGGCCAGTATTCTCTGCGAGAGTTGCAGAAAGACTTGGGAATGGGATACAGGCCTCCCCGAGAGACGCAATCGTGGCCGATGTGGCAAATGGAAAGGATATTGGAAGGGCATATGGCTTGAAGAGGAGCCTCGCATACGCTGGCTCCATGCTCGGCGGTGTTTTTGGAATAATCGTGATGGAAAAGACCAACAACGATTATGGAATGGTGTTTGCAATTGCCGCTATTCCTGCAATTATTGCAATGTCTGTTCTGTTGTTTCTTGTCAAGGAGCCAAGGAAGCGCGCGGAAGAGATCGCTGTTAGTAGTAAATACCAGTTTTCGTTCAGTAATTTCAAATTACTAGGCCGGAGTTTTTGGCTTTTGATGATCATCAATTTTGTATTCATGTTATCGAGAATGGATGAAACATTTCTTATATTGCGGATGAGCGAGGGCTTTGGGATTTCCGATACGTTTGCCCCAATAGTCATGATAATATTCAATATTGGAACGTCTCTATCGTCATACCCTATTGGAGTCGCCGGAGATAAATGTGACAGGATAAAAGTTTTATTCTTCGGAATGATAGTTCTTATTCTTTCTGATGCTATAATGCTCTCCGCTGCATCCCGTGTGGTAATGGGGTGCGGAATATTCCTCTGGGGAATTCAACTTGGCTCTACGCAGAATGTATTTGTCTCTTTGATAGCGGAAAAAGTTCCGGAGAATCTCAGAGGAACTGGGTTTGGAGTGTATTGGTTTACGAATGCCCTGGCCATATTCGCCGCCAATTCTCTCGCAGGATTCGTCGGCCACTGCAGCTCCTTGAGGTTTATATTTCTTTCAAGTGGGTCAATAGCTGTCTTGGCAATTATATTGTTATCTATTATGATCAAACATGTCTCAAAGTCGAAAGTGCCCACAGTGTCTTAGTGTATGTGTGTGTGGTTTTGGTTTTATAGTTGCTTTACTTTAAAAACCGAGGAGATTGCCGATTTGCTCCTTCTCTTGTAATCTTTGTGGTTTTGTGTGGGCGGTTTGTGTTTGTTTGTATATGGCTGATGCTGGTCTGAAGGCCAAGAATTTATAAAGCAGGGCACCTTAATTAAGAGTAGGGCACCTTAATTAAGGGCATGTACCCCTCTTCTAACAGGGGGCGGAGCGATGGTATGCCGCGCAAGAATCCTCTTTGTGTGGGCGGTTTGTGTTTGTTTGTATATGGCTGATGCTGGTCTGGAGGCCAAGAATTCGTAAAGTAGGGCGCCTTAACTAAGGGCATGTACCCCTCTCCTAACAGGGGGCGGAGCGATGGTATGCCGCGCAAGAATCCTCTTTAAGATGGTGGGGAATTCTGCTATAATAGTCTATAGCGTGTGTTGTTTCAGTTGTTGTGTGTGTTTTATATTATGACTGACGAGATGAAGCCGGAATGCAGGAAGCCCGAGGGAAAGAGGCCAGAATGTGAGAAGCCGGAATGCGGGAAGCCCGGGGAGTTGCGCGAGGACGCGGAGATGACAGAACAAATAGCTGATCTCAATGACAGATTGCTGCGAGTGGTCGCGGAGTCCGAAAATATAAAAAAGAGGGCGGAAAAAGAAAAGGAGGAAGTTAGGAGATATTCGAATTTTTTATTTGCGAAGGATGTGCTTTCTATTAGGGATAACCTGAAATTGGCTCTCGAGAGTTGTAGAGAAAGTTGCAGAGAAAGTTGCAGAGATGGTCATCACGAATTGAACAATAAAGTGGACAATAAAGTGGAGCACGAATTGGACAATAAAGTGGAGCACGAATTGGGCAATAAAGTGGAGCACGGATTGGACAATAAAGTGGAGCACGAGTTGGACAGCGGAGTGAATCGCAATAAATGCAATGTATCAGATGGTATTAAAGCCATAATCACGGGCATTGAGAT
This sequence comes from Holosporales bacterium, assembly GCA_031257415.1. GTDB lineage: Bacteria > Pseudomonadota > Alphaproteobacteria > RUG11792 > RUG11792 > JAIROR01. The sequence goes on from JAIROR010000084.1 coordinate 3,505, forward strand.
GACGTTGACAGAAATGGATAAGGTATTGAGCAAACATGGAATCTCCCTTATCGATACGACCAACGAGTTGTTTGACCCTCATTTCCACCAGGCAATGTTTGAGGTGCAGGATGATTCAGTTGGCCCTGGAACGATAGTCAAAACCATTCAGGACGGATTTATGATAGCCGACAGATTGCTTCGCCCGGCGATGGTTGGCGTTTCTTCCAGATCCGGGAAGAAATAGCTCGATGAGTTCTGCCCAAGGTATTGTTATTGCATCTCGTATATTGAAGGATTATTATTGTGGTGGCCAAAAAGTTGTTTTAGGAAAGACTTGAAGAAAACAGACTTGGAGAGAGTCGTTGAGAGTGAGCGCCGTAGTAGCTTAGGGGTAGAGCACTCCCTTGGTAAGGGAGAGGTCGTGGGTCCGATTCCCACCTACGGCACCATTGAAATATTGAATTGATCCCGATATAAAAGGGATTATTCGGCAGAATAGGGGTTTTGCAAAACGGCCAATGTGGTGCATTATTGTGGTGCATTATTGTGGAGCATTATTCGGCAGTCTCTATTCGGCAATCTCAAAAAGAGGCCTGCCAGAAAAGAGGACCCTCCCCCGGCGGGAAGGGGGAGATGAAAATCCTCTGTCAAAAAAGAAACTGTTGAATTGGCCCTGGTAGCGAGTATGTTCGGCAATTGTATTCAGCAATTTTTGAGCGGCAATTATTTCACGTGAAACATTCTAGTTGTAGTAAAAGGGATTATTCGGCAGAATAGGGGTTTTGCAAAACGGCCAATGTGGTGCATTATTGTGGTGCATTATTGTGGTGCATTATTGTGATGCATTATTCGGCAGTCTCAATCTATTATTGATTGAATGTATCTCGGAGCGCGAAAATATTTTATTGACGCAATCTTGGAATTAAGCTATAATATAATACTAAGAGGAGAATAAATTCCGCGATCTATTTTAGTTTATGGAGAATATTATGAAAAAGTTATTTATGTTGAAAGTTTTAATTGCTGCAGCAATTGCGGCTTCTGTGGGCGTGGCAAGAGCAAGTGATAACTCTTTGAATATCTTTGTTCGTGTACAGAACAATTTCAGAACTGACCAAAAAGCGCTCATCAATCAGCTAGTCGTGCTTAATGTAATGACGAAAGAAGAAATCGAAGAACATCGCAAGAATGGTACCCTACTTTCTTATTGTTTAGAGAAAAAAAGAGAACAATATGAGGAAGGAAAAATCACTATAGCAGAACATGGAAAGTTGTGTCATGACTACAATAATGCAATGGAAGAGGCTCGAAAAGCAGGAGCCTGTCAACATGCATTAAACGATCCTAAAACACAGGAAGCCTACGAAGCTTATAAAAATCTTATAAATAAGCTTAGTCTGGCCAATGAAGAATATAAGTTGGTTGTGCGTTGCGCTTTGTTAGGAATTTGTAGAGCTGTGGAGGCAGCGGTAAATTCGTTCTATAAGGGAGCGCCAATAGCGCCAATAGCGCAGGAACGCAAGGATGAAGAGATAGAAAAAGTGCTAAAACTGCTGCTGGAACAAATTAGAGTTAAAGCTAAAATAGATATAGAAAAAGAGAAGAAAATAGCAGCTCAAAGAGTAGAGGAGGCAAATTCAATTTGCCAAAAGAAACGTGATGAAATATTTAGGAATAGTAAAAAAACAGAAAGCTTTATTGTTAAAGAGTTGCTTTTGGAAGAGCTTCTAAAAGAGCTTCGGCAGCAGCAGGAAGAAGAGCAGGGATGAAAATCCTCTGTCATCAGAAAAGAGACTGTTGAATTGGCCCTGGTAGCGAGTATGTTCAGAGAGTATGTTCAGCAATTTTTGAGCGGCAATTGTATTCAGCAATTTTTGAGCGGCAATTATTTCACGTGAAACATTCTAGTTGTAGTAAAAGGGATTATTCGGCAGAATAGGGGTTTTGCAAAGCGGCCGATGTGGATCATTATTGTGGTACATTATTGTGGAGCATTATTCGGCAGTCTCTATTCGGCAGTCTCTATTCGGCAGTCTCTATTCGGCAATCTCAAAAAGAGGCCTGCCAGAAAAGAGGACCCTCCCCCGGCGGGAAGGGGGAGATGAAAATCCTCTGTCATCAGAAAAGAGGACCCTCCCCCGGCGGGAAGGGGGGGGGAGTTCATGAGGTGCCTTCGTTAGCTTCCGTGCAGTACCCCCTCCGTGAGCATGGTGTGTTTTTATGCGTGGCGTTTTTATTCTTTGTTCGTGTCTTTGTTCTTGAGTGCCGCAACAATGTTTTTTGCTTGTATTTGAAGTACTTTATCTCCCTCTGCTACTTCTTCAATTCCTTTTCTCTGTTCAGGATCGCTAAGTAATGTATTAACACTTTGTGCAACATCTCGCGAATTTCCATTAGTTGCCACGCCAACTGCCGCTAAAGTAAGAGCAACTTCTTGAGCAGCGCCGCCACTCTTCTTCACTATACCTTCTAGACCTTCTAGCTCTTTGTCAATTCTCTTGCACTCGGTCTCAAGTTCCTCATTGAGTTTCCTAGACCTAACTTGCCGAAGATGCTGCAACGTTTCTAACTGCGTAACCTTGTCTTCTGTTTTTTTTCTCAACTCTGATAACTCTTCTTTTTTAGATTCCATTTCAGAATTGATGACTTCTAATCTAGCTCTTAAGCTCTTTAATTCTTCATCGTTATTATACTCCTCCTCGATCTCCTGCGAACGTCTTGTAATTTCCTCTTCTAAATCAGCACGCGCCTTCTCGTTGGCTTTTAGTTTTTCTTCTATCTTACTCATTTTTTCTTCTATCTCTTCTTTAGAAGGACCGGTTTTGGTATTCCTTATAGCTTCGAGTTCTTCTTGAAGTCTCTTGAATTTGTTCTCAGCAGCAGTTTGCGCACTCAGCGCAGCATCATAATCCTTGTCAACATTTTCAAATCCAGAAAGAGGCCTCCCCCTCCTATCAGTCGGCTTAGGAGCCTTCGCTTTTATTTCTGCATCCGCCGCGGCTTTTTTCGCTTTACCGAATTCATCTTCTGCATCCGCAACCTTTTTTTCCGCTTTTTTGATTTCTTCTTCTTTTTTGGCAGAGGAGGACCCGTCATCTTTTCCAACTGATTCTTTTGCATTAATAAGTTGTTTATTTTCAGTAGCAAGCTCTTCAGCCCTTTTTTTCTTCTCCTCTTCAAGTCCTTCCAGGGCATTTTTTCTTTTTTGTACCGCCGGACCATTTTCCAATTCTTGACCAACTTTCTCTTTTTCTTCTAGATATGTTTTCATTTCAGCTTCAAGTGTCTTTACTTTTTCCATAGCAGCCTCAACAACTTCAAGATCTTTTACATCATAGTTAAGATTTTCTACAGTGCTTTTATACTGTTCAACAGCTTTTCTTATTTTTTTGTTTATTGTATCTCGTTCCATTATAAACAACTTAACCGCCTTAGAAACAGTCATCTCTACTCGTTCTACAACATTGTCTTTAATATAAAATGTTATGATACAAAATAGAGGTATGTTATTTAGTCTTTCCCATATCGTTTGGAATTCAGGTTTGACTTTGAGATCTTTGAGATCAGCCATATCAGGTTGATCGACTGCTACACCCTCCAAAATTTGCCGATCATCGGGCGAGACTGACACTTTCGAGAGCAATGCCTGGAAAAGTTCCCTCCCGCTCGCAATGTACGGCACGACGTCCGGATTGATTATAGGGGTGAGGTTAATAGTTTCATCACTTTTATCATAACTTCCATTAACTTCTTTCAAGACCGGGTTAGGGAGATTTATCATTACTCGTATTACTGAATTGTTTCCTAATGTTTGAACGCTCTGTGCCGAGCTAAGCTGAATGGGACTGTATATCCCCGACCGTATGTTGATTTTCGCGATATTGGGAATGTCTGGTATTGCCGGTGCCTCTGGGACCGCTGCCGCCTCTGGGGTCGCTGCCGCCTCTGTAGCCACTGCCGGAGCCTCTGGGGTTGTTGCCGCCTCTGCCGGTGTTTC
>JAIROR010000094.1 GCA_031257415.1 Holosporales bacterium
CAAGTTGTTCGTTTTTTTGTAAGGTAGTGTTTATGAAGAGAATAGGTATTTTAATGATGGCAGGAATTTTGGGAGTTGGTGTATTGGCTGGTAGTGCAGGCGCTAGTGCCCTCGATGAAGATGCAAGTAATGCCGTTATCGGTGGATTTGTCAAAGATTGTTTTAAAATGTTAAATTTAGGATGTAGTGAAGAACAGGTAACGGAGCATGCTGAGACGTTCTCAAGTATGCTTGAAACTGAAGGTATAACATGCGAAGTTTGGAATGAAGTTTTGGAAAACATGCCAGGAAAGACCCCATCTAATGGTGATGTGTGCGGTGCCTTTTATGATCTTATGGAAAAAACTTTACTAGAACGTAATGAGGAAATCAAAAAAGTGCTTGCAGAAGCGCGAGTTTTTTATTCGAAATTTAATAAGGAATTTGATAATGAAGAGCATATTAAGTGTTTCAAGTTGTTACCTAACGCAGTGTGCAACTTTTTTTAACAAATGACTTGCAAAATGGGCGCCACTACGCTCTTATTAGGTAAAAATTTATCTTCGAGCGTAACGATGTCCATAGACCGTTTTATCATCGCTGTTTATATTTGTGCTGACGATTTTTTGAAACTCAGGCAAAACAGCTTCCCGCCCCTAAGAAAACGTGGATTCCAGCCAAAACTTTCGGATGCCGAAGCAATGACAATGGAAATTGTTGGTGAATTTCTTGGATTTGGTTCTGACAAAGCCATTTACGAATATTTTAAAAATCACTGGCTGGCTTGGTTTCCTCGTCTTGGCTGCAGAACAACATTTACAAGACAATGCGCAAATCTTTCTTTTATAAAAGAGGAGTTTTATAAATACTTGAGCAATAAATACATTAAAAACGATTTGCTTTTGTTTGATGGATTCCCAATTCCTACTTGTAATCCAAAACGTGTACGGTCCAAAAATCCACTTTACGGAGAGGCGAGCTTTGGTTATTGCGCCGCGAAGGACAAAAAGTATTTTGGATTTAAAGGTAATTTACTGATCAATCAAGATGGGTTAATTGTAAATTTTGAGATGACTCCAGCCAATGGAGATGAACAAGAAGCTCTTTTAGATTTGGCAATACCTGGAACAACCGTTATTGCTGACAAAGGACTACTTGGTAATCCGCTGAAGGAGAAATTAAAAGAGATGAATGTTGAAATACAGACACCGTTACGAAAGAACATGAAAGAAACAAGATCTAAACATTTCGTTTACAAAATTATGAATATTAGAAGAAAAATCGAAACCGTTATCGGACAATTAACAGAAAGATTCAATATTCAGCGTATTCGAGCAAAAGATACTTGGCATCTGCTCTCTAAGGTCAGGCGAAAACTTTGCGCACACGTGTTTGCATTCACATTAGCTGGCAATACTAAATTCGAAAAAATTATCTCATAAAAAGTTGCACACTGCGTTACCTACAAAGATGAAGTACGACTTATGTATTGAATCCTTAAAAAGCTACATTGCTACTGATGTCTATTGGTGTAATGCTTTTGGTAAGCGCATCAAAGAAAACACAATTGATTCAAGAGTATTACCGATTATATCTTCAACCTTAAATGCTGACTTCTTAGGGCTGAGCTGGAGCGCTAAACAATTTAAAATACAGGCTGATAAAGGGGCCAATACACTTGTCAAGCTGTGTGAAGCTATATATGATGAAATGTCAGCTAACGACAGTTTATTAGTAATTAAAGGCGCAAATGACGCAAGCTTTAACTTAATTATGGAAGCAATTGAACAAAAAAACCAGCTAGCAAACGAGAAAAAGTTCAAATGTGAGCCAGCATTTGATGAAAAACTTATCGACGAACTCGTGCAGACAAAGAAAGTTTGCGAAGAGTCCCTAATGCTGCGGTTGATTAATGTTGTGCGCGCCTGGGAAGAATTGCATCCAGAATTTACCTCCGCGGAATAAGTAAAGCCGGATAGCAATTTTATAAAGAAAGATAGTAATCTTGTGGAATCGGTTCAGGAGCTGTCTGAAGAAAGCCGCTCTATTCGACAGTTTCTAACCTGGTTTCCTTGCTTTTCCCATTTCCTTATTTATACGTCTCACGCGATTAACATTTTCGAGGTGATCTTTGTATTCTTTGCAGAACTTGTGCGAAGTCTTGTCTTCTGTCAAAATAAAATAGAGAAAATCTGTTTCGGCCGGATTCAGGACAGCGTCGATAGAGTCAAGGGATGGACAGCAAATTGGTCCCGGCGGCAATCCCTTATACTTGTACGTGTTATATACTGAGTCTGTTTTAAGGTCACTTCTGGAGAGGGGCTTGGCGATTCTTCCATAACCATTCGACAAGGCGTATATGACGGTGGGATCGCTCTGCAATCTCATTCCGGTATTTATTCTATTTTTGAAAACAGAAGCCATAAGTGGTTTTTCACTGCTTAACTTTGCCTCCCTCTCAACTATAGACGCCATTATGATTGTATCTCTCACAACGCCGGGCTCTGCATTCTGAAACACCTGTTTGATAACGGAATCCATTTTGGCTTTCATCTTGTTTATAAGATTGGCCCTGGAGTCGTTTCTGCGATAATGGTAAGTTGATGGGAATAGAGAACCTTCCTCAGGAATTTCTGTGATTTCTCCTGTCAAAGAATCTGTATTGTTTAGTTTTTCAACAATCATTTTAACTGTATAGCCCTCCGGTATTGTTATCTTCCTGATGAGTGCCTCTCCTTTCATGATCTTCGACAGAAATGAAATGGCCTTCTCTCCCTTCTTCAATACATACTCTCCTTCTTGGAAACTGTTTCTGATAAAGGGGACTTTGGAAGCTATCCAAAACGTTATATTTCCTGCCACTCCAAATGCTTTGTCATCTTTCATCACTTCATAAAAAGCTGATTTAGAAGAGAAGAAGACGTTGTGATCCGCAACAGAGCTTTCTTCTGTTGGCAAGATAAGTATTGTTGCAATGCACAAGAGAAGCAAGGCGCGCATAAATTTTACAAGCACTATACAGACCGCAGAATCTAATTAACGAGCTCCATTATACAACTTTCTAGGAAGGACACGTTACAGATTCGTTATTGGATAAGACCCATACGTCTCGAAGTCAATCGCGAACCGCACTCAGCAAGACAACAACCGAGCAATGGTGGGCCCTGTAGGACTCGAACCTACGACAACTCCGTTATGAGCGGAGGGTTCTGACCAACTGAACTAAAGGCCCACATAACGCATCACAGTGCGTACTGACAATTCTACCACGGGGCTCCATGACCTGCAAGTATTTTATTATCATCATAGGCGCTATTTTATATCCGTGGTTTCTTCCGGCATGACAGAACTCGCTTCTGGAGAAAGTTCTGTTTCCAGCGAGCTCTTCTTTATAGATAGATTCAATTTCTGCAAAACCTTGTTTTTAATAGAATTCGCGCTTTTTACCCAAGATGGAATTTGTAGGCTTTGCGTTTGCTCCGGTTTCGGCTCCAGTTCCAGCCTTCGCTTCTGCTTTTGTTTCTGCTCTTGCTTTTGTTGCCACGCTAGCTCCGGCACCGGCCAAAAGTTCCACGTTGACTTCGGATCCGGTTCAAATTTCAACATCATTGATTCTGGCTTTGGTTCCGACTTTCGTTTCCGCTCCAGCTCCAGATCCAGATCCTGTTTCCTTCTTTCATGTGGAAGAGAGTAACCAAGGAGACGTTCAAATCCATTCTCCTGAACCCCGTTTTCATCCACATAGGCAAGTTTGCAGAAAGAGTAAGTTCTGTATTGATGAAAAAATGAATAACCAATCAAGCCTACCTCGAAATCAACTATGAGGCTGTCCACTATGCTGTCTATCGCCAATCCAGATAAGACCTTTCCATACTCCATTGGAGGAATTAAATCAAAGATCTCTTGCTTCAGCGGCACAATTCCTGATATAGTGTCATCATCGCCAAAGTCATATCTGTCATACACTTTTCTTTCTTCATCCCAAAAGATGTAACTACCGCGGTCGTACCTGCGAGGGGAGATACGTTGATTGTATCGATTACGCATATATCTACCAGGGTGGCACCGCTTCCAGCCCCCATGTTCAATACCGGCAAATTGCTTCATTAGGTCCTTACCAAGCGACACCAGCGTTTCGCACTTCAAACAACGTCTTGACTTCCAGTTCTCGCTTTCTTTGGATGCGCATCGTGAGCACAGTATCGTCGCGTCATTGGTCATCTCCAGTAAGTCTGCGCACTCCGGACATCGTCTTAACTTCCTATTTTCCCATCCTAGGGCTTTGCACCCTGAACAACACGCGGCCGTTTTACTGCAGCACATACCAAACAACAAACTAGCTGTCAAGAATGTTTTTGCAATTGCGCGACCTGAGATTGCCAAAGATATCTTTGCCATCGTCAGACCTGAAATCACGCTACTTGCTATAATTATAGCATATTGCGGGCGATTCGTCGACAATGTAATTTCTGAAATATCCACTACCACCACCAAAAAATATCCATGGCAACTTGTTCCTCTCCAGCAATCTTTCGGCTTGGAATAATCGGAGCAAAACCAATCGAAGACGGCACATTACTAACCACTTGGGATTGGTTTTGCAAGATCATCTTTTTTACGAAATCCCGCAATGAACATTCCCATTCCCTTCATGAAACCTCAGTTAGCCTTGATGTCAGTAGACCTCAACATTTATGAGTAATTGGTCAAAGAGAAACTGACTCTTGTGAGATATTCCAAGCTATATATCTCATAGCACCATCAGTGACCG
>JAIROR010000102.1 GCA_031257415.1 Holosporales bacterium
TAACAAAGTCTTAATTTTTGATTGGTTTTGCCAAGTATTTTGGGACAGCTTAATTTTCCTGTGTAAAATAGTTGGTTTGTTGAGGGTGTTTGAGTTCAAGCAGATTTGTAAGCTCCTGACTTGTGGTATGAGAGGTTTTTGTAATACGATTTATAGATATTGCTACTAACGTGAAGCATTTTTGGTGTCCTGGCTTTGCAAGATCTTTGCGCTAATTGTTCTGGCAATCTCTTGCGGGTTGGGTGGAGCGACTCCCCTGCGCGAGCAGGAGATTGAACTCATAAAAAAATACAAAGAGTGGGAGGAAATAATCATAGATGCGGACGATCCCCAAAGGATATTTGAGTTTTTTTACAACAATAGTCACTGGCCTCTCTTCCACAGACTCATCAAAGTTGCTGAAAGAGAAGTTCAAATTAATATTGATAATAGAGATTTGTTATTACAGTGGTTTCGCAGATATCGTCCATGCACCATAGAAGGAATCATAATATACGCGAATCTCCTACTTATAACGGATCGTCAAAGCGGAGAGTTATATATCAATCAAACGTTTACGTACCAAAACCTGACAACAGAAGCTATCAAGAAGTTCAAAAGTGAGTTTGCAGATTATATATCCGAGAAAAGCGAAGCAAAATTTATCAAGAGACTTATAAGGAAAAGAGACTATGAGAAGTTAAAAACATTAAAAAATATATTTCCTAAATACATGCAAAAATATATAAACAAGGCTCTTTCAGGGAGGCAACATCTAGATGATTCAGACGTGGATGTGGACGATCACGAGCAGAGGTATAAAATTGCCAATCGCTATGTTAACAAGAAGAGTTACGAAAAAGCAGCTGAAGTTTTAGCGGCGAATAACAATAATGAAGAGGGCAATAGCACAAAGTTTTTTCATCTCAGGAGGGAAGTGGCGTGCAATGTCATAAAACTAGGACATCCCACACTTGCCTATAAGGTTATTTCAAAGCATACCCTAAATAAGATGCTGCCGGAGCATAAGCAGAACTACATAAAAGCAGAGTGGCTAGCCGGTTTTTATGCCTTTCGATTCTTGAATAATAAGAGCGCAGCAATCAAACATTTCAGGAATGCGTATTCTGTATCCACTGACTCCATGCATAAAAGCAAGAACGCCTTCTGGTTGGGCGAAGTCTACCTTAAAATGAATGATATTATGAGCTCATTCGAATGGTATAGAAAGGCATACGATCTATTTAATACATTCTATGGCAGAATTGCGGAAGAAAGAATTGTGCAGATATCTCCCAATAAATTAATTAAAAAGGTTGATATAACAGACGTCTCCGAAGACATTAAAAGAAGCTTTAATAATAGAGAATTTGTGAAACTTTTAAGGGCAATTTCTAAATATAATATAGAAACTCAGACTAAGTTCCTTTTTCCATTCTACAAGAAGCTGATTGACGAAATAGAGGATCCAAACGAAGAAAGTCTTATTATGGAACTTGTTTTAAATGATGACGAGATGGAATATGTTTTGAAAGTTCAGAATCTAAAACAGAAGTATTTTAAGGATAAAAAATCGTTTAAAAAAATGAATAATCATTGGGTGCAGAATATCAAGAAAATTAACAATGATGAGTGTTTTGTGGCGCTTATTCATTCTATTGTGAAGAAGGAAAGCCTCTTCAAGCCAAGTGCGAGAAATAAGATATCTGGGGCAACTGGCCTCATGCAGCTAATGCCTGCGACAGCTGCATATGAGCAAAAGAAGATAAAGGGCAAATTTTACACTGGCGAAAAGGGAACTTCTCTATACGATCCCCAAAAAAACCTGACTATTGGATCATTTCTAGTTGATAGACTTCTCGAAAAATACGATAACGATCTTATATACACAACGGCCGCTTATAATGCGGGAGAAGGAAACGTATCCAAAATTAAGAAGAGCCTGAAAAAACTTAAAGGCCTAACGCCGCTTGATATTATAGAGTTCATTCCCTTTAAGGAAACAAGACTATATGTCAAAGGAGTCTTATATAATCTTTTTTGTTATCAATTTATATTTAACGCTGAAACATGCTATAACTGCCCAAAAATAATACAGCAGTAGTCTACTAGATGATGTTATGGCGTATAGCCGGATGAAGAGGTTGATTTTCTTTGTTGGGTTTGCTCATGCGATGATGATTGTCCGGGCTCAAACAGACGTGGGATAAAAATGGTAACTGTTGTTGTTTGGGTTAATACCCGATCACCAAAAGATTGCCAGAGAAGAGACATGTTGCCGTGGTGATTCCGGATCGGAAAAATCCACAATCTTTTGTTGTTTGGGTATACATAAAAATTCGCTAAAAAAATTGCTAGAATCGCGGAAGGTTAATAATTTTTTAACACTTTAAGCGTTAGACTGGGAAGTAGTTGTGCCCTTGTTCGATGTGTGTCGTTATGTTTCGTTTTTGTCTGTTGCCCATATGTTTGGGATTTTTTATTTGTTCTGCCGACAACTCCCTCGCTGCGAATAATTCCCAAAATAGCAATAAAACCGCTGCTGATTCTGACAAGACTATCGAAGAAAAGAAGCAAACTGATGAAGTCAAAGAAGACGAGGGAAAAGAGAAAGAAGAAGAGGAAGAAGAAGTAGTGGTAGAAGATGAGTCTGGTGATCCCATGCGCTTGAAAATACTTCAGAACTATCTAACTAGTGTGCTGCTGCGCAATGCAGAATTGTCAATGGCCCTGCTTTCTTTGAATGAGGCCAATACGGTTTCAAAAGGATCGTTGGGAAACAGCGATGATGAGCTCTACTGACAGCTGAGCGTAAAATGCGAGTGATTAGCCTTGGTGAGCAATGATGATGTCATTTCTGTTATTTCTGAAAGAGCGCAGCGCGATAGGATGTGATGTCTTCGAAATCGCTCGGGGTTCTGAATATATAGGAAGAGAAAATCTAGATGAGTTTCTTATAAGCGCAGCCAATCTTTCGGAGGAGGGAGTAGCTTCTCTTAAAGCTGAGTATTATGGAGTTGATTACATTCCAGACAATGACCTTGCAAAATTCAACCGGTTGGCGAAGATTAACCATGCTTTGGGAGAGATCTATATTCCATATGATGTTCATGAAAACGATGTCACGGTTGCGGTCTCCGATCTTGACGATCTTATTCTCACAGATAAGATAAAAAAATTCATAATAACCAATCATAGAATAGACAATCCAAGGATAAAGTTCTGTATTACCAAGGCAAGAAGCCTGAGGAATATGGCTGTGCGAAAAAGTTCGATCCGAGATAGCAGTATTGATAATAGATTTATCAGTGACCTATTAGCGGAATCTGTAGAAGTTGGAGCTTCGGATATACACATCTCCCCATACGAAAGTACATGTGAAATAAAAAGGCGAATAGATGGGGAGCTGCAACATATTCGAACACTGCCAATAGTTGACTATCACAGTATCTGCGTTTCTACAAAAGTTATGGCCAAGCTGGATATTTCGGAAACAAGAAGGCCCCAGTCAGGCCACTTACAAAAAGACAATGTCGATTTCAGAATATCAACGCAACCAACAATATATGGCGAAAATCTAAGCATTAGAATTCTCAATAAAAACAAACAATATATCAATATAGAGAACATAGGGTTTAGTGATGAACAAGTAAAATATCTCCGTCAAATTTCTAATTTTCCCCACGGTATGATAATTTTCTGCGGCCCAACAGGCTCTGGGAAAACAACTTCAATATATTCAATGATTTCTTTGATAGATAAACAGAAAAAGAACATTATGACTCTAGAAGATCCGATAGAATACAGAATCAATGGAGTCAAGCAGACAGATATAAGCGAAGGTATTATAGATTTCGCAACAGGAATAAGCTCAATCCTGAGGCAAGATCCGGACGTCATTTTCATAGGAGAAATACGAGATTCAGAAACTGCCCACATGGCCATTCGCGCCTCAATGACTGGACACCTTGTTTTCACAACAATGCACGCAAACGACAGCATCGGCGCTATAAAAAGATTTCAAGACTTTGGCATCTCATCTTTTCTGGTAGCAGATAATATCATTTCAATAATTTCTCAAAGGATAGTTCGGAAAATTATGGGTGGCATGACTATAATTTCAGAAATTCTTCATGTTGACGAGTTAATAAATAATCTGATACATCAAAACGCCAGTCGCTCCGAAATCATGGACAAAATAACCATGAGAACAGCGAAATTCAAGACAATAAGAGATGACGCAATGGGAAAAGTTGCCGCCGGCTTGATAAGCAAAGAGGAGATCGACAGGGTCTTGTGTAATGTCAAACTTTATTAATGGCACTCGTCCCTTCATGTTTGTGTCCCAAAAAAGATTTGCCCCTATCGACTTTGCTCCGATTATTCCAACTCTGAAATCGGAATTTCAAAAAGAGGATTTAGTTCTTAAAGACTGCTTCTATATCGTCACCTTGTTTGATCATTTCCCAAATTGAGCTCATTTCTCTAAGTTTATTTGTGGCATTTATAAGATCCTCTGCCGCTATCTCGATATCCTTTTTTGATGTGTGCTTACCTATCGAGACACGAATTGACGACTGAGCTATATCGGCGGGGACTTTCATCGCCTCAAGAACATGCGAGATCGAAAGCTTGTTGGAGGTGCATGCAGATCCGGACGAAACGCAGATCCTGCTCGCTTCCATCATAATTGCTTCCCCTTCACAGCCTCTGAAGCTTATATTAACTATTCCGGGATAGTTATCTTCGTTGTTACCATTGATATATAC
>JAIROR010000012.1 GCA_031257415.1 Holosporales bacterium
ATGATGTCGAGCAAATGGGTGCGCAGCTCCGTTATGTGGGTCGTATTTTTTGCAATCTCTGGAACAAGAATAGAGATGGCTTTGGAAAAACCCATGCACAATGGAACGGCTATAGTTCCAGCTCTTATCCCAAATTCAACAGCGTGATTAGCTAGTCTAACACGCAGTTTTTTATGATGCTTCCTGTTATAGTACAAAATGCCAACTCCTTTGGGGCCGTATATTTTGTGGCCGGAAGCACTCAGAAAATCTATCCCTAGCTCTCTGACGTCTATTTTTATCTTCCCGAAAGCCTGAGTCGCGTCGGTATGGACAAGAACATCATGTTCGTGACATATATCGGTTATTCTCTTGATATCCTGAATAACCCCAGTTTCGTTATTAATAAAGCATATTGAAACAAGGCCAATATTGCCCTCCTGCAAAATTTTCTCCAGTAATTCGATGTTCAATTTCCCGTTTTTCTCGGTATCTAGAAGCAGGCCTTCTTTACTGTTGGAACAAATATCGATTACTGATTTATGCTCAGTTTTCAAAGTTATTAGGCGCTTTCCACAGATGCACCTTTCGAGAATTATTCTATTGGATTCTGTGGCTCCACTTGTGAAAATGACCTCTTCGAAATCTGAGTTAAGTGCCCCCGCAACAGTTTCCCGCGCATTGGACAGAGCAACCAACGCTTCATTTCCGTAAAAATGTTGCGAATTCGGATTTCCAAATTTATGAATAAAATAGGGAATCATTTCCTCCAAAACTTCTCGATCGCACGGAGTCGTAGCCGCATAATCCAAATATATGGGGCACTTCATAAATACACTAAACTAAATAAAAAACAACACACGACACATTATACAACACGAATCAAGTTTTCAACAGCAAGACGTTGGCGTCTCCTACGGGATTCGAACCCGTGTTGCCGCCGTGAAAGGGCGGTGTCCTAGGCCTCTAGACGAAGGAGACAAAAACAAACATTATAGCACACAACTGGCGGGCCCTGAAGGATTCGAACCTTCGACCCCCTGATTAAAAGTCAGATGCTCTACCGACTGAGCTAAGGGCCCATCCTCTTTCTTCGCTTTCCTTTTCTCGTTTTTCCCGGCGAGACCTCTTCCGATTGCTGCAATAACACGTTCCATGGTATTATACTACACCATATCCGCATGCCCAGTCAAGATACTTTTGATTTTTTTGTGCAGACACGATTCAAAAATATCCGGTCCGTAATCGCGCAGTATATCCAGTTGTAGTCGCAAAGTAAAAAAGCTGTCTCTACTTTGTTTGTGACATGAAATGAGTGACAAATACTTCGCTACCACCAATGTAAAATGTTTTGATTTTCGACATAAGAAGGAGGCATCCAACATCAGCAATGAATTCCTTCCCCACCCAATCTTTGACAAAATCATCGCTAGTGAAAAATCGGAAACTAACCTAATAATAAATAAAAACACAAATAAGATAAAATATTCTTGCGCGGATTCTCGAAACGTGGTATTATGAAACCAAGTGGTTTTAATTGGAGATAGATTATGAAGAAAATTGTTATGTTGGGCTTGTGTTCGTGTTTATTGATCTCGTATTCTCACGGTACAACTTCTAGCGGTGTGAGTGTGAGAAAACTCATTGAACAGTGTAGTAGTAGAGCAAAGGAATCGCGAGAAGATCTAAGAATAGAGGCGGAAAAGGTTAAAGAAGCGAGAGTGGCGGAAGCAGCGAGACTGGTGCAAATAGGAAGTGATATAAAGTTTACGGGAAGTGGCAGTACATTTTCGCAGAGCGGAACCAATACACCCTCAATTCCTGGCGTAAGTACCCCTTCTTGCTCGGACGGCGAATTCAATAACATTTTAGATCCTAGGGCGAAAAGAGCAATAGATAAAAGGAAAAAGCTAAAGCTTGCAGTGGAGAATAGTGCTTCTCCGCTGAGCGAATCCAGTAGCATTTCCAGTTCTAGTATTCCCATTTCCGGCAATGAATTTACTAAGAAGATCATCGAGATATATGAAGAGAAAATACGTAGAGCTAAAGAAGGGTGCGTCGAGGGAGAGGTATTCAAGAACTCCTTCAGCCCGGAAGCACGAAAATTCCTTAAATTAGATGAAAAACACCTTAAACCTTGCATTAAATTTGTGTTTTCCAATGGCGCCACGTACGAAAGAGAAGTTGGGGAAGAAGGTGTGTGTAAATTCGTGTATCCTGATAAGAGCGTATACGAAGGCCATTTTTTAGCTGGACTGCCCAACGGCCTGGGCATGCGTATGTTTCCGGATGGAAGCGTATACAAAGGCTATTTCTTCGATGAACTGCCCCACGGTCTGGGTAAATATGTGCTCAAGAATAAAGATATGCTCGAAGGCAACTTCGTTAATGGAGGAATCGCTGGGCTGTGCAAATATACATTTTCTGCAAGCAAATATGTATGCGAAAATGACTTCCCTTATTCTGCTAAAAACACCAACTGGTTTAATAGGGTAGTATTATCAGATGGAAGCGTATACGAAGGCTCTTTTGTTAATGGACAGGCCAACGGACAGGGCAGACATACACTTCCGGATGGAAGCGTATACGAAGGCTCTTTTGTTAATGGACGGGCCAACGGACAGGGTAAATATACACGTCCGGATGGAAGCGTATACGAAGGCTTTTTTGTTAATGAACAGGCCATCGGACAGGGTAAATATACACTTCCGGATGGAAGCGCATGCGAAGGCTTTTGGCTCAATGGACAGATCCAGGGACAGGGTAAATATACATTTCCGGATGGAAACGCATACGAAGGCCTTTTGCTCAATGGACAGCCCATCGGACAGGGTAAACGTACATTCAAGAATGGAGACGAACTCATAGGCATCTTCGTTGGGGGAAAAATCAATGGTAAGGGTGGATATGTATTCTCAACTGGAGAATATTATGTTGGCGAATTTTGCTATGGGAGAATACTGAATAACACAAAGGGGGTTCTATGGATAGACGAATCAGGAATAGCTGTGTGCCGTGATGTAATAGCCAAAGTTTTAGGAAATGGAGTGATAGAATTTGAGTCAGAAGACGGATGGAAAAGGAAGATGAAGGTGTTAGAAGACGGATGGAAGATGAAGGTGTTAGAAGACGGAGAGGTAAAAGATAAGGGGACTGCGAAAGAGGAGACGGTGAAAGAGGAGACGGTGACTCCCCAATTACCTTCGCAAAACCACGAATGCCCCCCTGTATCAGAAGCCAAGACTGAGGAAAAATGAAGATGATGATCGTTGTGAATTGATACCAAGTTCAGGATAGAATAGACTTCTTTTCGAAATCATCGGAATCGGAGTTTTGGGAAGGAGACACGGAGCGCAGAAGCAGAGAGTACTTGGGCAGAGAGCGGATTCGACGCCCCCCAAAACCGCTTCCCAGAACTACTCAAAAACTGATTGTGCCGAGTTTGGAAAGAAGTCTGAAAAAGTCTAATGGGACAAAAATTTTTCTTGCATGAAAATAAAAAATCATGCTACCATATTATTGACACCTGTTCCCGCGGGCTCTCTTTCCTTGGAAAGCTTGCGGGGTTAACCAGGAGGGAAGGGGTGTATGTTCACGAAATGACAAGAAAGTGACCTCATGGAGCTAATCAGTAAGGAATTTCCGGAAGGCAAGTTGCCATGAGTATTTCAATCACCAAAAGATTGTGGATTTCTCCGGCCCGGAATCCACCAGAAATACCAACGGCAATCCGCCTCTTCTCGGGCAATCTTTTAGGTGTTTGTGTATATATACTGCGTGCGTGCGCGTTGGCAGAAGTTCAACTATCTATCTGCAATCGCTGCAGAGGCTATTTCGCGATATATTCGTTGCAAGACCCTTTCCCAGTCATTGGGGGCGAGCTTCTTGAGGAGACTTTGAGCGAAGTCCCTAGTACTGATTGAGTCCGTGCTTATTACCTGTTCAGTTTTAATAATATTACCAAAGGCATTCAAATAATATGCGCTTTCTTCGAAGAAGTGTTTCCAGCCAATCTTCATTTTATTAACTTCGTTGTTGAGTTTTTTTGCTGGAGTATATTGCTTTGCTATCTTAAGTAATATTTGCGAACTATTTGCTGGTATGATTGAAAAAGGGATGTTATGTTTTTCGAGGAAGGATACTTCAACTGGAAAGGCGTTGGCGTTTATGAACACATACGGAAAGTTATATGGGAAGTTATACGAGCAGATGCTTGGAATATTTTCAATTTTGCTGATATTAAATTCTTTTTTCAGGAGATGCATTTTTCTTTTTATATAGAATTTAGTACTTGTTTTCAGTATATCGACAAAGATCGCGCAGTCTGTTTTGGAAACGGAGACATCGAACACGCCGATTCTATCGAAAAGTTCTTTAGGAATTTCCAAGTCATCAATCACTATCTCGAATTTATCATCATGTTCAGCTATGTATTGTAGTATAAAAAACGTCTCAATGTCTAGATATTCTGGAAGAATTATTGCTATAGGAGAGGTTGGTATATCAGATGGCAGTTCATTCTGGATTGTATTTCCTCTATGCGGATAAAATCTCATATCATTAGTAATCCATTGCTTTTTAACACTACGAATTTCAACAATTTCTCCATTCATGGAAATAATTTTCAGCTGCGGCATAAAAACGTTTGAAACATCATATGTTTCAATAACGTCTGTCATTGATGATGGAGTTTTCCACACTCCATTATTTGCCTTGATAGCTGCAGTCGGACATATATCGATAACATTTCCGAAAATATCATCGGTATTTGGAGTGCTATAATCTGCGATTTCAATACTCTTGCAGTTCATTTTGCAAGTCTCTGACAAGAACTTGACGCACCTATTGCAATTTATGCATTTTGACCTATTAAAGAGGATATCGTCTGTAATTTGAGTATAAACATCTTTGCTACCCGCAGTATTGATTGTGATTGGTTGCGTGAATGGATCTGCGCCATACTTATATATGTATTCTTGCAATTTGCAATTATTAGTTTTAAAACATCTGAGGCAGTCAAGACAGTGGTTTTTGATGATTCTGTTCATGTGGCCTCTTCTGATCTTTTCAAGTTCTCTGGAGTTTGTCGTTATTTCGATTCCTTCCGAAACGTTTTCTATACATGAATAGACAATCCTATCTCTATCATCTTTTTTAAGGTTAACGACGCACAAGCCACAGTGGCCAGATGGAGAATGTCCCTTTAAAAAGCATATATGCGGTATATATATACCAACATTCAGACACACCATTAATATTTTTTGGGTCTCTTCTTCCTCGTATTCTTTCCCATCTATGCTGAATTTTACTAACATTGCAAACAATCTATTGAAATCTCTTTCTCAGTATGGTATCATAAATAGTGTTTAGTGTTGTTTTGATTTTACAAGCGGGTTTTAGACCAAATGGCAGTTCCTAAGAAAAAGACATCGAAATCCAAAAGAAACATGAGAAGATCTCACGATTCCTGCACTCCTCCAAAATTTGGTGTATGCGCCAATTGTGGGCACTCCGTGCTATCTCACAGATTGTGTTATCGCTGTGGCCTTTATAAAGGCAGAGATTACAGCATTCCCAAAGATGTTAAGATAGATTGAGCATACGAAGTCCATAGCAATTAGGCTTCCACATGGCGATTTGTCCTGTTAAGATTTCTCTCGATGCAATGGGGGGAGATAGTGCCCCTGAGTCCGTGATTGGTGGCATGGTTGAATATCTTTCTCGTGATGAAAATGTATTTTTTGATATTTATGGAGATTCAGACAGGATAGCAGGGTGCTTGGAGAAATATAAATTGGAGAAATATAAAATTGATGCGGAGTTGTATAGAATACACCACACGTCCAAGATAATATCAGCTGCTCAGAAACCGTCGCATGCTCTCAGATATGGCAAAGACTCGAGCATGTTTGAGGCAGTGAATTCGGTTGCCATTGGTCTTTCTGATGTGGTTGTTTCAGCTGGGAATACAGGTGCCTACATGGCAATATCGAAGTTTCTCCTGAAAACAGTTGATAATATTGAAAGACCGGCTCTGACGGCTTTGGTTCCAAATAGATATGGTGGGCAGGCCCTTATGCTAGATCTGGGCGCCAATATCGATTGCTCGTTTCGCAATCTCGTTGAGTTTGCGATTATGGGCAGGTCTGCGGCAAAGGTGATCATTGGGCTTGAAAATCCGAGAGTTGCAATATTAAATGTCGGAACAGAAGTAACCAAAGGAACAGATCATATAAAGAAGGCCTATGAAGTTTTATCGGCCGATAATACAATCAATTTTATTGGGTATATAGAAGGTATAAACATAAGCAACAATGTAGCGGATGTCATAGTAACCGATGGATTTTCAGGGAATATCGCTCTGAAATGTATGGAAGGAGCAATTATGCTCACGCTGAAGTTATACGAGCAGGCAGTCAAATCAAGTCTTCTTGGAAAGATTTCATACATCATCGGTAAGGGCGCGTTAAAAAAACTGAAGAACGTAATAGATCCAGGAAAACTTAATGGAGCGTCTCTTGTTGGGCTTCAGAGGATTGCTGTTAAAAGTCACGGCAGTGCGAATGCCTCGAGCTTCGCAAGTGCCATATCGGTTGCAGTTAAACTTCACAAAGCCAACTTCATTGAGGATATAATTGGATCGCTCTCTTCTAGATTACCAGAGATTGAAAAATGGACAAAAGAAGCATAATTTCGAGTTTAGAAACTTACCTTCCCCCCAAGGTATTGACAAATGACGATCTGTCAAAGATAGTTGATACCAGCGATGAATGGATAGTCGAACGAACAGGGATCAAGAAGAGACATATAACAGAGCCAGGTGAATTCTCTGCGCATGTCGCCATAAAGGCTGCGTTAAAAACACTTGAGGCTGAGGGAATAGACCCGCTTGAGATAGATTCAATAGTAGTGGCGACTGTATCCTCCGAGAAGAGAACGCCATCATGTGCTGTTATAGTTCAGGATGCCATAGGAGCCAGGAATGCTTTTGCTTTTGACGTTCAGGCAGCATGCGGAGGATTTATGCATGCCCTCTGCGTTGCGGATAGCTTCATCAGATCTGGATCTTGTAAAAAGGTTCTCACAATAGGTGCAGACGCGCTGTCAAAATTCGTTGACTGGACGGACAGATCGACATGTGTATTGCTAGGAGATGGAGCGGGAGCTTGCATAGTGAAGGAAGCCCCCGATAATTCTTCAAGCGGGATCATCGACATAAAGTTATATGCAGATGGAAGCAAAAGCGGGATAATGTCTATAGAGACTAGTGAAAAAAATGATAGCAGGGGATATTTCACGATGCAGGGACGGGCCGTCTTCAAGTGCGCTGTCGACTATATGTATGATGCTATGGTGGCCGTGCTTACCAAGAACAACATGACATTCGATGATGTGGATTGGATTGTTCCGCATCAGGCGAATAAAAGAATTCTTGAAGCTATGCATAAAATAAACGGCTTGCCGATAGAAAAAGTAATTATAACAATAGAAGAACACGCCAATACATCATCCGCATCAATACCCCTCGCTATCAAGAAATCAATGGATGATGAAACAATAAAGAAAGGTGATACGCTCCTTATTGCCGCCATCGGCGCTGGTCTTGTATGGGGCTCCGCCATTTTGAGGATATAGCTATGAAAGAAAACTCTAGAAGAAATGTAGCAGACGAAGACAGGAAGGATTTTTGCCTTTCTTTTGAGTACCTGCTGGCCGCTTTCGTTGATTTGACGAAATACTTTGGAAAAATTCGAGATTTCTCATTTAGAATAATATCAGATTTCGGCTCGCGATTGTTCAGCATGCGAACAAGCCTTTTTTATTATAATGTCAACGATATGTCCGCCACATTATTCAGTTGCCTCTGCTATAAATTCTATGAATTTGCCAAACGTTTCAAGTAGTATCAGCAACTGCCGAATTGATAATTCAGAATGAAACCAATCCAGAAGCCGGCACCTGGATCACTTTCAGAGAATCATCGCCTGATTCCAGAATGCGTACACCAATATCCTCCTGGTTAACCCGGCGAGCTTTCCAGGAAAAGAGAGCCCGTAGGAACAGGTGTCAGTATTATTGTAGCATGCTTTTTTATTTTTATGCAAGAAAAATTTTTGCCCCATGTTTGTCCCATGAGAAAAAAAATGAAATGAAGTTAACCGGAGCCGACACCTGGATCGCTTTCAGAGAATCATCGCCCGATTCCAGGATGCATACACCAATATCCTCCTGGTTAACCCAGCGCAATCTCCAGGAAAAGAGAGCTCGCAGGAACAGGTATCAATAATATTGTAGCACACTTTTTTATTTTTATGCAAGAAAAATTTTTGCCCCATGTTTGTCCCATGAGAAAAAAAATGAAATGAAGTTAACCGGAGCCGACACCTGGATCACTTTCAGAGAATCATCGCCTGATTCCAGAATGCATACACCAACATCCTCCTGGTTAACCCAGCAAGCTCTCAAGGAAAACAGAGCCCGCAGGAACAGGTATCAATAATATTGTAGCATGCTTTTTTATTTTTATGCAAGAAAAATTTTTGTCCCAAGTTTGTCCCATGAGAAAAAAATGGAATGAAGCAACCGGAGCCGGCACCTGGATCACTTTCAGAGAATCGTTGCTTTCCCTTGGTTTTTGCCCACTTCCTTAACAATCTATTAACAAACCACCTGTTTTGCACAGAAAAATTTAACTGCCGCAAAAATAATTGAAAAAAACGACCGCGTGTTAACCTTTTTTTAACTTTTCTTTGTTAGAATCTATACTAACAATCCCCTAAGCCCAAAACGGGGCGGGGGCCGTTTTACTGAATTTTAACTATTTTTTAACT
>JAIROR010000058.1 GCA_031257415.1 Holosporales bacterium
ATAACATCCAAACGCTTTACGACCTTTATATACAGTCTTGCTAGAGTGTATGCCCTCTATATATTTACCATCCCGCCATTTGCCATCGTATACTTCTCCATTAAATAGCACAAGCACGCCTTCCCCGTGCTTTTTACCATTTGCAAATTGGCCTTCGTATACCGACCAGTCAGGATACTTAACTCTGTATGCGCCATTCAGAAAATCTCCTTTCACAAAGAAAAGCCTCCCCTCACGATCGATTGTAACGCCTCCGAAGCCCACTACAATATGATTCATCGGGTCTACCGCATCGGAATTACGAACAGCCCTGTCATTTTTCCATATGCCATCGTGCACCACTTTGCCATCAGCAGATCTATATTTGCCCTCTCCTTCATATTTACCATTCGCGAAGTCGCCTTCATAGATACAACCGTCAGGCCACATGAGTTTGCCTTTTCCTTCAAACACTCCACTTTTAAGTCGTCCCTTGTATACAGTTTTATCAGGATATTCAATTACGCATTCGCCATCCAGAAGAGCACAGTTATTATCATAAACTTTAGCATCAATTACATTGGCAGTTTTACATACTATATACTCTCCATGAGGTTTGTTCATACCTGACACATTACTCACTGCCACTCCAAAGACCATCACCGCAACAAAACACACTAATTTAAACTTCACATTCATTTTGCTACCTCACTCCCAAAAACACCCCACAACATAATACAATACTATCACAACTGAAATATTATTGCAATATAAAAGCAGCAGGCTTCTTCCGAAATCGTCAGAATAGAAGTTTGGGGAGGGGAGGGGCGTGCATAAGTTCGAGACTGTCGAAATGCTTCATATCGGCCACTCTGCAGAGCATCATTCTGTCGAATAATTTCTTTTACTGCGACTCAAACAATTTACGCGAAACATCTACTGCTCAAAGATCGGTAAACATATCTACAATCGATTCCATTCAACAGCCTCCCATTCGGTTTTTAAAGTCGGTTTTTAAAGTCGGTTTTTAAAGTGGACGTAGAACTGTGTGCGCAGGATCACTAAGCAATCTCTTTCCGTGTCTTATTCTCCTGCCTCGCCCTGCCAAACGCCAGCGTTTTATCTGGTACATCTTTTGTTATGACGCTTCCTGCAGCTATTACAGCTTCACTACCGATTTCGACCGGCGCTATGAGGGAACTGTTCGCACCGACCATTGTCTTTGATCCAATCTTCGTTTTGTGTTTCTTTCGGCCATCGTAATTGCAGGTAATGGTTCCGGCGCCTATATTTGAGTTTTCTCCCACGTCGGTATCTCCAATATACGCAAGATGTTTCGATTTTGTTGAATTTCCGATTGTCGATCTTTTGACCTCAACAAAATTTCCTATTTCTGCATGTTCTTCGACGACAGAGTCTCGTATGACAGCAGATGGCCCAATTTTAGCGTTCTTTCCAATTACACAATTCTCAAGGTAACTAAAGGATCGTATGACCGCTCCGGCTTTAATTTTTACTCCCCCTTTTATAATGACGTTTTGCTCTATCGTCGATAACGGCTCAGCAACAGTATCATACGAGAGATAAACAGAAGGGGGATCCAGCATTGTGACCCCGTTGTTTATAAATTTATCTCGCAATCTATTTTGCATAATATCTTCGGCTATAACAAAATCCCGCGGCGTATTAATTCCTAGAAAAGATTTATAATTTTTAGCAGTTATAATATTCACGCCACTCTTTATAAACTGAAATATGTCCGTCAAATAATACTCATTTTTATCAGCGTTTAGTTTTATTTTTTCGATATTCTCCAAAAGAGCAAGAGTCTTAAATTTATAAATTCCACTATTAACAATATTATATCTCTTTTGTTCGTCCGATAAATCGTTGTATTCCACAATTCGAACATCTTCGCTGCTATCAACAAAAACTCTTCCATACTGAGAATCCAGCATATCATTTGGAATTTGCATCACAACAATTGAAACGTTGCTTGTTTCAGTATCCGCAAGAAGCCGCAAATCATCAGCCTGAATCAGCGGCGAATCCCCGCAAATTATAATCGCGGACTCGCTCTCAACAAACGGGAGAGCCGCCTTCACGGCATCTGCCGTTCCAAGAGGAGCTTTCTGAATTGCTATTTTATCCGCCAGTCTAAATTCTTCTCTTTCCTTGTATTGCTCCTGCGTAACAATTATAACGTTGCCACTATTAACATTCCGACAGTTATTAATCACGTGACTTACAATGGAAAGACCGGCTATCTTTTTAAAGAGTTTCGAACTATTAGTCGCGCAAGAATTCATGCGTCTGCCGTTTCCGGCGGCCAGTATAATAAAATCAGTCATGCCATTGCCGCTCCCGACGACTAGTAGAATCAGTCATGCCCACAATACACCACATCAGCATTTCATATTCCGTATACAGAAATTATAGCCCCTAATCACTGCCTCATCCACCACAAAACACACTCCATAGTACAATACTATCACAACTGAAATATTACTGCAATACAGAAAAAAACAACAGTGAGAGGAGCCTGGATAAATCGCCGCTCCTCATCAATTGCCGCTTATCCAGCAAAAACACCATTTTCCCATTCGCCACTGTACCCTTACACGACCTGTTCAGAGAATCTCCATATTAGTAATAAGCTTTATTTCCGACTACTCTTGGCTCCATCAACATTTTTATTCTTTTAACATTCCAGACATATCCTGATGCGCGTGGATCTGGCTAGTTTGAACAACTATATTGCTCTCATCTGGATCCTCCTTCTGCAACCCGCGAACTTTATCTTTTGCTACCGTTTTGCTCTGAGTATTGGGCTTTTTTCGCAATTTACTGGTTTTATTCTTGACTCCATCAACATTTTTATTCTTTGTATTTCGAACAATTATATCGCTCTCATTTGAATCCTCCTTCTGCAACCCACGAACTTTATTTTCTGCTACCATTTTGCTCTGAGTATTTGGCTCTTTTCGCAATTCACTGGTTTTATTCTTGACTCCACCAACATTTTTATTCTTTGTAAAATCACTGATCGGACGAACAACACCAGAAATAGGCACAGGAGAAAGAACAGGAGAAAGAACAGGAGAATAACAAAGAGGAAGAGGAGAAGGCGGAGTGGAAAAAGAAGAAAAGGAATGAGAAGGAGGAGAAATAGGAGGAGAGGTGTTTGCATAACATTGCCTATCATATCCAATAGTAGTAGTAGGAATGGTTATATAATATTGTCCATTATTATATGACGCATTACCTACTGCTCCTCCAAAGACTATCACGGCGACAAGGCACACCAATCTTAATTTTGCACTCATTTTACGACTCTCTCTAAAAAAAACACTGCGTAACACGATGTTACCACAACTGAAATATTACTGCAATACTGAAAAACAACAGTGAGAGGAGCCTGGATAAATCGCCGCTCCTCATCAAAGTTGTCTGTTTATTCCAAAGAATGAAGGAGCAGTGAGTAAAAAGAGCCAGGGACTGGGGAAGGATTCTCTAAAATGGGCTCGTCGCTTTTCCATTCACCCTCGAAGAACCTTGATTCGTCAGCAAATGTATACCTGCCCCATCCATTCCGCTTACCATATGCAAAGTAGCCTTCGTAGACACCTCCGTTAGCATATATAACTGTTCCTTTCATAAATTTACCGTCTTTCCATTCCCCATCGTATTTATTTCCATTAGGCAATACAAGCGCGAATTCGCCATTTAAAAGAGCTCCGTCTGAACCATAATGTATGTATCCGTTAGCCCTAGCCTTGACAAAAACACCATTTTTCCATTGGCCCTCGGAATACGATTTGTTGGCAAATGTATACTTGCCCCATCCATGAGGTCTACCATTCGCAAAGCAGCCTTCGTAGACATCTCCGTTGGCATACGTAACCGTTCCTTCTATAAAATTACCACCTCCCCATCTTCCATTGTACTCAGCTCCATCAGGCAATACAAGCGCGAATTTGCCATTTAAAAGAGCTCCATCATAACACACAGGTTCGTTAGTTAGAGAATGAGAGAAAGAATAAGTGAAAGGGGGAGGAGAAAAAGAAGGAGAAAGAAGAACAGGAGAAAAAAGAACAGGAGGTCGAGAAAATTGGGCCATAAGACGAGTTTCCTCGTCTATAATAAATGCATTCTCATCAAGATCAAGATCATGAACAGTTTGTTCCACGATTGGAAGAGGAGGAAAAGAAAGATAGGAAGGAATGTCCCGCGAATTATCTCCTGTCACAATACTCGCCGCCTCTCCATTACTCGCTGCTCCTTCAAAGACCATCACGGCGACAAGGCACACCAATCTTAATTTTGCATTTTCAAACTTTATACTCATTTTTACTATACTCATTTTTACCGCTTTCAATAAACACTTTATGATACATATACACTTCTCCTCCAAAAGATTGCCAAAGAAAATACAAGTCGCCGTGGATATCTCTAGCCGTGGATATCTCTAGCCTGGAAGATCTCCAATCTTTTGTTAATCGCGTATACTTCTCAACAAACACTTCTTGGCGTAATATTACCACAACTAAAATATCAGTGCAACATGAAACAACAGAATAAAGACAACAGAATAATGACAGCAGATGGAGAGACAACAGAATAAAGATAGCAGATAGAGAGGCAGCAGAATAAAGATAGCAGATAGAGAGGCAGCAGAATAAAGACAGCAGATAGAGAGGCAGCAGAATAAAGATAGCAGATAGAGAGGCAGCAGAATAAAGATAGCAGATAGAGAGGCGGCAGAATAAAGACAACAGATGGAGAGGCAGCAGAATAAAGACAACAGATGGAGAGGCAGCAGAATAAAGACAACAGAATAATGACAGCAGATGGAGAGACCTGAATGAATCGAGCCGGAGGTAGGGGTTAAGAACCTTTCTGGGTATCTTTCTAAGTACTCTCCTAAGTACTCTCCTAAGTACTCTCCTAAGTACTCTCCTAAGTCACCTCCTAAGTCACCTCCTAAGCCACCTCCTAAGTACTCTCCGGCTCTATACTTCGTGTTTCTACTTCATAATACTTTCCTCTTGGCCATCATCTCGTTTGTGAAGTGAAATGAGTACATGTGTTTTAATAAAGTCCACGACCTCATATCTGGCATGACCTCCTCTGGCATGACCCCTGCTAAATTATCGGTGTCTTCCGCCGAGACCATGATGTCCGTTGAATTGTGGGCCTCCGCCGTATTGTTCATGACCACCTCTGCCTCCGCCTCCGTTGAATCGTTGGCCTCCGCCGTATTGTTCATGACCACCTCTGCCTCCGCCTCCGTTGAATTGTGGGCCTCCGCCTCCGTTGAATCGTTGGCCTCCGCCTCCGTATCGTTGTTGGCCAGGATCGGTTCCGTTAATGGAATAATTTGCTGGTGGGGGTAGGCTGTGGCCAGATCGCAGCGGTATCTGCCCACCACCAGTGGGGAAAACATTAGCAGGGCTCGCGCTCCGCCCGCCTCTACCGAGACTATTATAAGAATCGTACCCCCCGCTCTGACCCGCGACACTACTAGCATAGGAAGTATGAGTAGGGCTCCGCCCGCCTCCACCGTATTGTTGTTGAGGTCGAGTTGGAATTACATTCTTGAAAGCGTTGACTGATTGAGTTGTTGCATTCCCGAAAGCATCGGCAACTCGTCCAAGCTTGTGCACCTTATTAGCCGCATTCCTAAATACTTCTCCATAACCATGGGACGCGATCTGATTTCTCCCGTAGACGGGGGACGCGATCTGATTTCTTTCGTAGCCAGGTCGCAGCGGTATCTGCCCACTACCAGCTCTATAACCGCTCTGACCCGCGACACTACTAGCGTAGGGAGTATGAGCAGGGCTCGCGCTCCGCCCGCCATAACCGCTTTGACCTACAACACGAGTAGGACTCGCACCCCGCCCGCCTCCGACGAATTGCTGGTTGTAGCCACCGCCTCTGACGTGACTATAAGAATTGTACACCTCACCCCACGTCAAATTCTCTACGCTGGCAATCATCACAAGCGATGACACAGCGACTAATAATTTACTGATTTTCATAATTACTCCCCAAAATTAAACATACAAAGCACCCTACTTATAATCTACCACAATTTTAAATATTGTGCAAATAAAAATTTTGCGATGTTCTGCTCAAAAAATCTCCATCTTTCGCCACGACGTTAACTATTTCTTAACTCTTTTGTGATATACTGGACATTGTCCAAGCGGCAAAAGATTATCGAAGAATTGGCAAATTGCCATGGATATTTTTTGTCTGGGAAAATCTCCAGTCTTTTGTTGATTAGTGTATTATACTGTCAGAACGTTTTTGCGCAAATGTATTTTGGTTATGTTTAATTTAAATAATCGTTTTGTTGGGATATCGAATAAAATAAAACTGTCTATCAAAATATTTTTGATACTTCTTATGTTTGTCTATTTTGCCTTCCACACAATAAGCGGGCGCAATGGCATGAGGTCGTATTTCGAAATCAAAAGGATAATGGCTGAGCAGCAACATGAGTTCGAACGTCTAAAAACGGAAAGAGAACAGCTGGAACGGCGCGTATCCCTTTTAGGAAATAATGCTATTGATCGAGATTTGCTTGAGGAAAGATGTCGCTCCGTCTTGAATTATGCCTTTCCGGACGACGTGATCATTGATGAAAAGACAATATATTAGGAGCCCATGTATGGCTCATAGAGCCTCATGGGAATCTCGAGTTTTCTGATGAGATTATTTACTTGATGGGATTTTCTACACCGTGCTAACATAAATGTGGTGCGTTGGGGAGTTTTCGCAAGAGTTGTATGTATGGCTTTGCCTAGTTATGAAAGGAATAGACCCAGGAGGGTGCAGCTTCAAGGGATAGTTGATGCTGGCTATGAGAGATTGTGGGACTTGGAGAGAGAGCGAGCGGATGGCAATCTGCAGGTTCCGCATTTAATGGTTCGTATTGGCGATGGAGGAGCCTTTACGGAAAAGAACACATTGCTCAACGATGGAACAACAAAGTTCGATGAAGACACGGGTTTTAAGGGCAATGGATCGAGCGGAGAAAATTTATTTGCCATCCATGTCAAAATCGGTGGAGCCATATATTCTGATGCTTCTGGATTTACTTTGCATTCTGCAGAAAAATACGTTGTTGAGGCAGCCCCTATTCTACTCATTATTGAGAATCATTTCAACGTAATGAAAATAACGAATGCTATGTTTGCTGGTGATATAGATTTTTTGACAATATTGGAGGTTAAATATACCAAAAAAATTGATAAGGGGCCGGCAACGCTTCCGCAGATAACAAGAGTCTCTGAATTCGAAACTGTGAGAATTATGTTTTCCGATTATCATTCGAGCAAGTATTTTTATATGTTTGCCTTCAACGCAGATAAAAGCACAGAAACATATAAGAGTTACGGCAGAGATGGGGAACTAGTTGGTAATAGCTCAACTGTCTTTGACTATGGATACGGAGTCTTTAATTTCACGTAGCATAAATCAGGAGCTCGGGATAAACCAACGTAAATAGAATAGACAATGTATAAATCAGGGGCTCAGGCTGAATAATGTTTTGCATGGAGAGAAATTGTTGCACAAGCCGCTTTTTAACTCCAGTCTAATTTCACGATCTCGCCGTGCTCTTCCGCAGCTTCTCCCTTTCGAAAAATTTAATAATAAGCATAACGACGAGAGAAACGACCGCAAATCCGAGACTAACTTTGAAGGCAGCTGTTGTTGAGTAAATATCAGAAATGTATCCCGCCAGTTTTCCTCCAATCAACAATGAAGTGGCGCATATTAGATAAAATATTCCAAGCCCTGTTCCTTTGAGTTCATGTGGAATAACATCGACTATCTTTGCTTGAAAAATGCTTTGCTGGATTCCAACGTATCCCCCAAGAAAAACCATGGCAATCATCATAACACACACGTTGCTCCCCAGTATAAACAGCACGTCTGATATAAAAAATACCACAATACCGCTCATGATTATATTGTCTCTGTTCCGCAATTTGTCTGATATAATCCCGGCTGATAAAGCTATAACGCTATTTGCTATTTGGTAATACATCATGCAAATCGGAGCGTAGTTTGATGGAAGATTAAGTTTTTTAATAATATGCAGAATTACTATAGATTCGGTAACTCTTGAGATCATGTATAAACTCGCAATCAACATAGTTGTCCAGTATCTGCTATCGAAGTTCTTGACATCTCTCCAAGAAATCCTCATTCTATTTCCTCTCTCTTTCTTGAAAACTGTCTCTCTGGATTTGTCCTTAACAAAAAACAAAATGACTATAACTGCAATAGAAGAAGGAATAGCCGCCATCCAAAAAACAAACTGAAAATCGCTATTAGAATCGCCAAATAAAATCTTGCTGGCAATAATGGCCCCAACTACAGACCCAAATGCAGCCATCGCATGCCGTATTCCGAAACAAGACCCCTTTAGATTTGCAGGAGCTATATCGCCGACTATTGCATCTCTTGGAGTTGCCTGAATTCCATTTCCAAATCTTTCCAACATCTTGGCGGAGAAAAGACTCCAGTATGAAGAGGCAATGGCCTCCAGAGGTTTTGCTATAAATAAGAAGAACGCCCCTATTACAATAAATGCCTTTCTATTCATTAGGATATCGCTCAGTAATCCGGAAAGAATCTTAATCATAAACGAGAAGCCTTCGACGGCCCCATCCAAAAATCCGATATTTTCAAGTTTAATTCCAAGATTCTTGTGGAGATACACTCCAAACACGCTGTATACCATAAGAGTTGAAGTATTGAGCAAAAACGAAGCAATACCAATCGCCTTAATCGTATTCGGGACTTTTCTAAATAACCTAAACACTACGTGCAGAATCCAGGAGCCGCTAATGCTAATTGATTGCTTCATTATTGCACATATCAAACAGCATCACAATCTCATACTGCTCTCCACCCCAAAGTTTGTACAAGTCCACGTGTTTTGAGACAAATCAGAAGCCCGGTGTAAACTGAAATAGCATTATTCTTGAGAATAGTATCACGATGGAAATAGTATATTTAGAGCTGTATACAGCGTTATGGTGATGCAAATATACAGCTTTGGTCTATCAAATTTTCTTCCTTTGATGGAGAGAAAATAGGCTATTACCGAATACAAAAACGCAAATGTTCCAAGGACTGCATTTGAAAGAACGTCATCTATAATCCCGAGACAAAGTATTGAGATTGCCGGGACTTTCAGGCCGTAGATGAAAAATATAAATACGGGAATGATAGTCAGTGGGACGACGAGGGTTGTTCCCATCTGCAAGAGGCAATAGCTCACGAAACTCATCAGGCAACACACGAGAGACAACCACGTGACTTCAAAAGCTCTAGCAGCTAGAATCGACATACCATACTGATTAATGCAGACATACTCTACTAATTAAGACCGACATACCCTCCTAGTAGTGTTTAAGCCATCTAACATCTGTGTCATACAAACTTCTGATATCATGGATCTGATTCCTGAGCATCGTGACTCTCTCGAGGCCAAATCCAAACGCAAATCCGTATAGCCCATCGCTATCAAGGCAGCAGTTCTTATAGACATTCGGGTGGACCATGCCTGCTCCTCCGAGCTCTATCCACTTATGCCCAATTTTCTCGTGCATGCAATCGACCTCCATGCTTGGCTCTGTAAAAGGAAAATAGCTCGGGCGAAACCTGACGTTGACTTCATCAATATCATCTATCTCAAGACAGGCAGCAATCAATCTTTGAAGTTCTTTTTTGAGATTCCCCACAGACAGAGGCTCGCGCTCAACGACGAGCCCCTCCACCTGATGAAACATCGGAGAATGGGTCGCATCAAGATTGTCACTCCTATATGTCTTTCCTATCGAAATCATCCTGATCGGAACCCCTCTCTCCATAAGAGATCTTATCTGAACTGTCGATGTGTGGGTCCTCAGCAAGGTCCCTGCAAAATTTTTGATATAAAAAGTATCGTGGCTTTGCCTCGCCGGATGATGTGCTGGAATATTAAGAGCATCAAAATTATGGAATTCGCTTTCGACCTCCGGCCCATCAAGCACAAGAAATCCCCTGGCATGATAGCGCTTTCTAATATTCCTTACCATCTTCGAAATAATGTGGAGACTACCGATCTCGGAATCACAAGCCGGAAGAGTCGCATCAATATCTTCATTAGCAAGCCTCGTAGCAATCTCGATATTTTCAAGTTCTTTCCTTTTCTCTCTAATAGCCATTTCAACTTTCTCTTTAAGAATATTGATCCTTGCCCCAAAAGCTTTCTTCTGGTCACCAGGGATCGAAGCCATAACTTTAAATGCCGAATTAACTATCCCAGATCTTCCAAGGATTTTAGTTCTTATGTCATCCAATTCACCAAGTGTAGAAGACCTGTCAATCTCTTCAAGAGAACTTTCGATATTGTTTTCTAAATCACTATGTTCCATAATTAAGAGCACCATGTACGATGAAGCATACTACGAGTGATGATACCATGATTAGGACTGTATTGTTTAATGTATTTTTGTGGCCCGTTTTCGCGGCATACCTAATTATTGCGTATCCGTTTGCCTATTTCATGAGCGCGAAGAATACATACAGATTTGTCTTTAGGCCAGTCACTAATCTTCTCTTCTTTTGCCTCAAAATATTCGAAAAAATCGATTACGAAATTAAAAATTTGGATATCTTGAAGGAAGCTGTTAATGATGGCCCCGTTATTATCGGATGTAACCATCAATCGATCTGGGAAACATTTGTTTTTTCAAAGCTATTCACTGAACTCTCGATAGTAATCAAAAAAGAACTTCTTGATATAGCGATCGCAAGGATGTATTTCAAAAAACTCGGATGTATCGTTATTAATAGGGAAAGCAGTGTCAGTTCTATTAGAACGCTATTGAAAAGCGGGCGCAGATCAATTGATAGAAACGTTTCAATACTGATTTTTATGAACGGAACAAGATCCTCCAATAGTGGCGATGACTACAAAGTCGGTGTCTTCGCGTTATACGAATATCTGAAAACCCCAGTCGTCATTGCTTCCGTCGATTCGGGGAAATGCTGGCCACGAAAAGCCCACGTTAAAAAACCTGGAACAATTATCCTTGAGTTCAAAAAAATAATAAAACCTGGCTTCGACAAGAATTCATTCTTAAATTCTCTAAAGCATGAACAAGACTTTTGAAATGATCCTGGAGTAGGGGAGGGCACACAAAAATCTTTTTTGCAAAATATGAAAAAAAATGTGATGGGACATAAAAAAATAGTTGCATAATGAAAAAAAATGTGATAACCTATAAAAAGGTGGGCGGAGTTGGTTACCCTGCTTGCT
>JAIROR010000027.1 GCA_031257415.1 Holosporales bacterium
GGTACATTCCCACGCGTTACTCACCCGTTTGCCACTATTACAAAACAGATAAATCTGTCTCATAACCGTTCGACTTGCATGTGTTAAGCATGCCGCCAGCGTTCGTTCTGAGCCAGGATCAAACTCTCATGTTAAATTAACAGAGTATTTCTTGTGCTCACTCAAACTGTCTTTTGGTTTGTTGAATAGTGAACACATACTCCGTGTTACGTATAAACACGTCACCTGTTCACTACCTAATTTCATCTTCACTTTTTAAAGAACCACAGCACCTTTTCAAGCACCATATCTTCAGTATATCATCTTTCCGAACGAAAGCGCAAGATCTTTTTTTGATCCAGCCAAACTTTTTTTCACCCCCGTTGCAGGGAAAGCTTTGCAAGATCTCATCTCACCCCTGCGGCAGCTCATCGCTGCACCCAGTTCGCTCAAAGAGCCTCTACCTAAAAACACGACTATAAAAAAGAACCACCACCCTGGAGCCCGAGAAGAACTTCCGGAACTCCGGATGATGTTTATATTATATCTCTTCACTTTCGCCACCGCAAGAACTTTTTTTCGCGAAAATGCATTTTTTCAAAATTTTTTTCAACTCCCTGATCAAACGCTAGGCAATCTCGGCCTTCCACAGGAAAAGCCGGGAAGATTATTGGGATCCGTCGATACGCAAGAAATCAACCTACATTATTTTGTGATTCGTTCATAAATCAGAACATCCACATTAATACTATGCAAGCTCCAACAGCCCATACCCCCAATCGAACTTAGCAACTTTATAGCCGACGGCGTTCCCCAATCTGTCATACGAATGATATGTCTCTATGAGTGATTCGGCGTGAAAGGCAAACATAAAGAAGTATCTACTTGTATGGAAATCAGAAAACATAATCCTCACAACCTCGAACTCTGATGTTCTTGTGACCTGCGGCGCCGTCGCCGGCTTGCCAGCCTTTATATACTTCACCTCAGTTAACACAAGTTTATCTATATCCTGTGCAAACATCGAGTTTGTTATGTTCATTGCGTTAAAGTGATTTTCAACAATTATGAGCATGGGCGCCATTTCCACTGCCGACTTTTCGGCAGATTGCAACGTGAAACCCGAAGCATCAGAATAAATGGAGCCACCAATTTTGGCGTGCACGGCAAAGGCGGCGCTTCCGTTATCCACGCCGCCGTCCAGGCTGCCCCCAAATATGGTATTGTCGCTCGTATACGAGCCATCATCACCAATTTTCACTATCCAATTCGGGGTTTGCAAATTTCCATCAGCGCGCTCTTGTTCTTTAGCGCGGAGGATTTCATACCCATCATCAATTACACCTTTAGATTGCACCATATCTGGCTTATCTCTACGCATCGGGCTATAGTACATTTTCAGTCACTCAATTTATCCTGCACCTCAATAACAAGGCTACCATAATAATATTAAGAAATTATTAATCTTTACTAATTTCGCAAAAATAATTTGAATTCTTGCTGGTTACTCACCAACACCCAAAAGACCGCTGGAGCAGAAACACAAGTTGCCAGAGCTGTTTTCCAGATCCGAAAGATTAGACGGTAACTCCGTCAAAAGTTATACCCAATCAACAAAGGACTGCAGCTTTTCCAGACCCGAAATATCTCTGGCGACTGGCGACTTGCCTCTTCTC
Source organism: Holosporales bacterium (assembly GCA_031257415.1). Lineage (GTDB taxonomy): Bacteria > Pseudomonadota > Alphaproteobacteria > RUG11792 > RUG11792 > JAIROR01. The sequence continues at coordinate 1,656 of JAIROR010000027.1, forward strand.
TGGCAATCTTTTGGTAATCGGATATGCAACCATCGAAGATCGGCAAATCCCACTCCGCAATAATCGCCCAATATAAATGTATAATATTTTTGTTTAGGCGTCATGTTTCTTGCCAGTTTGCCTATTTGACATTTTAATTATGCTTTATCTGTACAAAACTTTTATGATTTGCTACTTGACAGAAGCGCAAAATTCAACTAATATGCGAATATGAACTGATTTTTCAACTGCTGGTTGTATTTATGGAGAAGACAAAGGTTTGCGAGTTGCGTACACTATTGAAGAGTTTTGTATTTTTTGTACCTTATTAGAAAAAGGAGAAGCGAGTGAATTCCTATCCGGATCATATTTTCAGTTTTATAGTTTCAATCTGCCGGATTGTGATCAGGCAGTGCCGCGATAAAATTGCATTTGCAATTAAAGATAATAATTTCAATACATTGTATGAATCTAGCAATATATCAACACTACTTAACGAGTTTCCGGAAGTTGAAAGGAATATGGAGAAAATTATTCGCAACATGCAATATAGTGGGCAATCTGGAGAACACTTGAAAAGGAATAGCAATTATGAAATCAATGCAATAACAATACCAAAGATTGGGGACGCTAGAGCTAGTATGTTCTTTTTTATTATTTCTAACAACTCTTTAATGACTGTGAACGAAATATCCAAAAGTTATCACGATATCCAAGAACCGATAAGAAGTATCTCAAATCTTCTTCAAATCCTCGCCATGTATATCGATAAGTCACACGATAGCGATGCCAAGAAATACATAACCTATGCCTTGGCAAGCGTCAAAAGCCTCAGGGAGCTGACAACTGATTTATTGGCCAGGTCCATCACCAAAAGAAGGGACAACGTGAACGTTTCCATGCAACAAATTATGGATGAAATATTAACTCTTCTGAAGTATCAAATTAGCATGCGAAATTGCACCATAATAATTGAGCCCAATATACCAGATATATACGCAGTTAAAAGCGATGTTTTAATTCTGTTCAAGAATCTTGTTGAGAATTCGCTTAAGCATGCAATTTCGAATAGAGATCTTGTAATCAACATACACTTTGAAGATTGCCCCGATCCCGACAACAATAGTATAACAATCATATTCGAGGACAATGGAGAAGATAACCTGAATAAACAGGCATCCGCAAACACAATTCAAAACACTTCCCTAAGCGCAACCACAGGATATGGCATTGGTACGGAAATATGTTATCAAATAGCAAAACTGAATGGCTGGATTCTAGAAGAGGAGCTAGATTGCTATAGTCGCTTTAAATACAGAATAACTCTGCCAAAAGCAATACCAATACAGCAATAGGTAGAATACGATGAGAAATGAGCAAGTGCTCGAGGCTATAGAAAAACAAATAGGCAGCCAGTTAAAGGAGAAGAGGCTCAAGAGAGGATTTACCTTGACCTTTGTCGCTTCCAAAATAGGCCTGTCCTATCAGCAAGTTCAAAAGTATGAGCAGGCAAAGTGCCCAATTCCCGCATCCGTATTGTATGAACTCGCCGATATATACGGGGTCAGCGTCGAGAAATTCTTCGACAATATCGAAGTTGATAAAATAATCGACACAGATACGACAAAATACATCATTTACGCAAACTATCCGAAAGAAAATATAAATATATTGCTCGCAGAAGACAATCCAGGCGACGAAATTATTATACGCAAAGCACTGGAAGATTTTGACAATATCAATACACTATGCGTTCATGACGGAGTACAGGTTATCGAGGTCGTTCGATACAAAACTCTCTGTGCCGATTTTCCGAAACCAGATCTCATTTTTCTAGATCTTTCTCTTCCAAAAAAAGACGGACTATCCGTTCTGCGCGACATAAAAAGAGACCGCAATATACAGGAAATACCAGTGATAATATTAACCAATAATATAAGCACCGAAATAATGATAAATGCATACAAGCTCGGAGCCTCGGGATACATATGCAAATCCTTTGACTACGACACCTTCAAAGATAACATATCGAGTTGCATAACATATTGGTCGAAAGCCGTTATTTTGCCGAGCATCACAGAATAGCAATATGGATATCTTTTTATCCAGAAGAATCCACAATCTTTTGTTAATATCGACTATATATTCAGAATTTGAGGCACAATAACGCGGCATACAGCAGGGTCAGCGCGCTTGTGTTTTCCATGACGTTTTGCAGTTTTTCCTTTTGTGGGGCGAGAAAGTTTCTGATAATCATGATAGCGAAAGGAATTGATAACAGAACTGCCCAGTTTCTGAGTATCAATGAGATTAGGTAGGCCGTGACTACGAATGCTATATACAGTTTTTTGGATGTCTTTTCTCCAATTCTAACTGCTATTGTCAATTTACCGGCGATCTTGTCGGTTTCTATATCCCTGATATTATTGGCCAGCATCACGCAGGAAACAAAGAATCCAATGGATACAGAATTGAGCAATTGCAGATTATCTATATTTGATAGCTGGATATAATACGTTCCATAACATGCTATCGGACCAAAGAAAATAAATGACAAAAACTCACCGAAGGCCATATTGGCGAGCGGCCTTGGGCCACCGCTGTAAAAATACGTTGTCGATATTGAGGTTATTCCTATGGACAATATTATGTAATTTGATTGCATAACGAGGTATGCACCGAGGACTATTGATAACATCGTCAAGGCCAAAAAACATTTTAGGTGCCATTCACTTGAAGTGTATTCTGTTTTATCGACAAATGACTTATATATGCTGCCGGAAGTGTCGACTCCATTTTTCTTATCAAAATAATCATCTATGATATTTATTGAGGCGTGGAGGCATAGCGTGCACAGTATTGTTACTATAGCGCATACCATCTTGGGAGCCCTTGAGAGATACAGAGAATACAAGACAGAGGCCAAAGAAAGGGAGAACGAATACGGACGGGCCGCCTTGAGTCTACACGCCAAGCAAGTTATCATATTCCCCCCTACTGCGCGCACGCATATGTTTCTTGGTGGAGCCGAGGGGGATCGAACCCCTGACCTCTACAATGCCATTGTAGCGCTCTCCCAGCTGAGCTACGACCCCTAATTACCGACAAGACACCCTGCACAACAAAGCCACGCTCCACATTACCAGCGAGCCATGCCACCAGCGAGGCATCCCTTATACACAGAAAGATTATATCAGAAATGCGCTCCTTGTGTCTATTTTTTTGATTGTATACCCAAACAACAAAAGATTGCCAGAGAGGAGGCAAGTCGCCATGTGGATTCCGGGTCGGAAAAATCCACAACGATTTGGTATACGCGCGTGCAAGCTCAGTCAACAAATGATCGCTAGTGATTGTCTCCTCGAAGAACCCCCACTACTACTACACAAATCAACAACGACACACACCAAAGCCTGAAGGCCATCCAGCAAATACTTATACACAAGCTACTTATTAGCACGATAAAAATCTATACAGCGACATACTGCGAAACAAGGTCTGTGGCAAATATAATGTATAAAACAAGTATCGTTATTGAAAGCGTAATGCTTCCTTTTTTCTTTTCTCGCGCGCTTAGTTTTTTGGTAGAAAATCGCAATACGATTGATATAACCATTGATATAATTAACGATATTAAGGAAGGTCTTTGCATATCATAATATTGCGGAAACGAGAACATGACTGGATGCGAATATCGAACCACAACGATAGCGCAGAACGCCAAACGGAAACAACTTTTTATTAATTTTGACTTCCTTAACCGAGGATCAAGAGGGCCAGATCGAGGGACAAGATATGAGAAAAGTTCGTTACGAGAGGAGATGACATCAAACAGTTGTAGCGATTGTATACAGCAAAGTATCACGAAAAACCACCATCTCCAATTTGGGATCCAGAACAAAAAGAGATACAGAAGAAACAGAAATAACTCTCCAACGACCAAGCACAGAACGCTTTTAAAGAGACTCTTCACTTGATCTGAAGTCATATTGATTCCCGCTCAGATAAAAATCAAAAAACCACCATACTATCAATTATAACATCAAGTATATCACTATGTCTATTATTAAAAGCACAAGTTCACATATTTTGAGACAAACCAGGAATCCACGAGAACCTGGACAGAATGCCGCTGGTATCCATACTTTAGGTCGAATAATCCGCGCAAAACCAATCCGGAAACCACCCACCTGAATCAACTTCAGAGAATCATCGCCTGATTTCAGGACGCATACACCAACATCCTCCTGGCTAACCCAGCGAACTCTCGAGGAAAACAGAGCTCGCAAGAACAGGTGTTAATAATATGGTAGCACACTTTTTCATTTTTATGCAAGAAAAATTTTTGTCCCATCTTTGTCCCATGAGAAAAAAATGGAATGAAGTTAACCGGAGTG
>JAIROR010000047.1 GCA_031257415.1 Holosporales bacterium
CGCTTCCTCTTGTTTCTGTTCCAGCGCTTCCTCTTGTTTCTGTTCCAGCACTTCCTCTTGTTTCTGTTCCAGCACTTCCTCTTGTATTGAAAAAAGAGGAGGAAAAGGCAAGAGGATACTAGTGAGCTCATAGTTTAGAACACTAGCCGCGGTTAGTTGTGGAGAAGAAGCCGCTATTTCTTGTGAAGAAAATAAAAGGCCTGTGGAAGGAGAGTATTTCGGAGCTCCAAATGCGGATTGCGAATCCATCGCAAGCTTTTGAACGTTAGTTAGGCAACACCTCTTGAGATGGTTGATACAGTTATAAATCTCAAACCTATCAGTATTTATGCGTTTTTTTATCTCTTTTTTTTCCAATTTCACCCAATTTTGTATGATTTTATTATTTTGTACTTCGCTTTGCACCCACTCCTCTTCTTGCGTTCTTGGAGCCGAGAACGACCCCATGCAATATGCCCCAGAAGCACATGAACATGCCAAAACAACTGACAACACCAACTTTTTCATAACAACCATCCGAAGATAAACCGAACCTCATAATATTATGCTAGCATATTACTGAACAACTTTCAACACATCTTTGCTATAATCATTCTTATTTGGGGAAATTTTGCTGATTAAAAAATCCTGCATCCTCTAGGATTGACTCCGCCACTGCAATCCATGATTTAATGTTGGCACCCCCTGTACTTGGAGATTTGTTAATCGGGGGAGTAAAAACATCATAGAGTGTTTCTTTAACTTTCGCCCTGCCCTCTTTTGTTTTTATCAATTATTTCTCTTTTGGCTTTAAAATGTTGTTGCAGTAACACTTTTATTATGGTAATATTCACGTCAGTAGGTTGGCTGTTTTTGGTAGGAGAATAAAATGGATGTGAAATTAAAATTAGGATATCTTGTCACCGTAGCAATTCTTGGTGGAGCAGTGGGTGGTGCTTCAGCAAGACCGTTTGGAGATGAAGAAGAGTTTGGGAACGAAGGTAGCCAAATGGATTCAAGTATTCTTTGCAAAGAAGTGAATGATGATGAATCTTTGGTAAATGATGATGAATCTTTGGTAAAAGATAAAGAGCATGACAGAGGTAAGGTGAAGGTATGCGAACCGGACAAACGTGGTGTCATGGCAGTGGGTGAAAGAGAGCATGGAGTTATAAAGCTTGAAAAGTATGGAGTTATAAATCTTGGAAATAGTTTATACAGAGGTGAATTGAATGGTGAAGGCGAACCGCACGGATATGGCAGACGCATAGGCGTGGGCGCGTGCAGAAATATGTATGAAGGAGAATGGAAAGATGGGAAGAAGCACGGACGTGGCAAATGCATATACACAAGCGGAGAAGAGTATGAAGGCGAATGGAAGAATGACAAACCGTGCGGACGTGGCGAATACACATACTCAGACGGAAGCTCATATGAAGGCGAATGGAAGAATGGCCAAAAGTGCGGACATGGCAAATACATATACGCAAGCGGACAAAAGTATGAAGGCGAATGGAAGAATGGCAGAGAGAACGGACAAGGCAAATGCACATACCGAGATGGAAGCTCATATGAAGGCGAATGGAAGGATGGCAGAGAGAACGGACAAGGCAAATGCACATACCCAGATGGAAGCTCATATGAAGGCGAATGGAAGGATGGCAAAAGGCACGGATATGGCAAACACATATACGTGAGCGGAAGAAGCTATGAGGGCGAATGGAAGAATGGTTGCCCAGATAGCAGCGCATATAAAGGCAAATCGAGTGAATATTGCAAACGCACATACCCAGATGGAAGCTCATATGAAGGCGAATGTAGAGGGTGCAACCCGCACGGACAAGGCAAATGCACATACCCAGATGGAAGCTCATATGAAGGCGAATATATGAATGGAATGCTACACGGACGTGGCAAAAGCATAGACGCGAACGGAAATGTGTATGAAGGCGAATATAAGAATGACAAAAAGCACGGATATGGCAAATACACGAATAAAGAAGGAACCTTCGTGTATGAAGGCGAATGGGTAAACGAAAAAATGGCGTGTGGAAAATGCAAATGCACATACCCAGACGGAAGCAGATATGAAGGTGAGTGTAAGGAAGGTAAACCGTATGGACGAGGCAAATTCATAGACGAGAAAGGATATGTATATGACGGAGAATGGAACGACCGTATAGGAGATGGCAATTGCTCAGTCACGGCTCCCGATGGAAAGGTAGTCAAGTGTGTATGGAAAAATGGTAAACTTTGCAAGAGAAATATTCTGCTGGAGGCACTACCCACTGTGGGCAAGATTTTATGCAGGACCTGTGGAGGTGCAGCTCTGACAGCAGGGTGGATAGCTGTTTGTGTTGTGGCTCCTACGTTTATTATTACTCTTCCTATCTATCTTCATTGTATGTTTATGGTTACGGGCTTGTACGAAAGGATGTTCCCAGGCGTGTACTAAATTGTATTCCGAAGGTGAACTGAAATATAGTTGATGACTCGACGGGTTATAAAATGATTTGAGCTATTGAAAACTTGGTGCAAGTTTTCAATGGTTCTCGAGTAGCAGAGTGGCTCGCCCTACTCTGCCCTCTCTTTATCAATTACTTCTTTAAGAACGTGTACGTAACCGAAGCAACACTACTATCATTTTCTTTGCAATCCCCCTGCTCCACTTGTCTTTAAAAATAAGCAAAGCGATGAAATAAGTTATTATTCCTAGCAATATCCCGAAAATTAAAAAGAGGATTTCGTTGTGGATAAACCGTTTGGTTATATTAACAACAAATAGCATCGTAATTGATGAAACAGTAATCTTAGCCAAACTCATAAACGTCTTCATATCAAACAGAAACCACTCTTTAGTTTTTTTATACATTACATAGGCATTAATAACTCCGGCAATTGATGTACTCACAGAAAGCCCAATTATTCCAAGTGATCTTATTAACATCGCATTTAAGATAATATTGCTGATAACTGATATGACTGCCGCCAAAACGGGAGTTTTCGAATCTTTTTGCGCAAATAAAACACTTGCAAATATTTTGGCAAGAACATATGCAGGAACTCCAATTGCGAATATCTGAATAATTACCGATGTTTGATATACGGAACTTTCGGTAAATTTTCCATGGCCATACAAAACATCTACTATTGGATATGCTATTGCCATAAGACCTACCGTTGATGGTATGGCCATCCTGAGAGTAAATATCACCATTTCTTCTTGAATCTTTTTCACTTTGCCTCGATCATGATTCTTTGACGAGAAAATTGATGATATTTCAGGAAGGATTACTGTCGCCATTGAAATGCCAAACAGAGCGAGCGGGAATTGTATAAAGCGGTCTGCGAAGTATATGAGCGATACCGTTCCCTCTCCTAGGAATGAACCAAAGAATGTATCAACAAAAACGTTTAACTGGGAAACGCCAGCTCCAGCTATCACGGGTGTTAGCTTCTTTAAAAATTCTTTTGTTCTTTTGGAGATACGCGGTTTTAATCCAGAAAATCTGAGCTTGGTGAGAGCCGGAGTTCTAATGCCCATCGATTTAACGCAAGCATGTAAAAAGATCAGTTGGATAATGGAGGCACTCAAAACACCAATAGATATCCCATAGCCTGGAGAAATTGTATTGTTGCCTACAATTATTGATAATATCAGAATAATATTAACAAGAATAGGAGAAAGAGAGAAAGGCAAAAATTTATTGCGAGCCATCATTATTCCAGTATATATAGTTGACAATCCTACAAACGCAACATTCGGAAATACTATTTTCGTGAAATTAACGGCAAGATGAAACTTTTCAGGATCTTTCAAAAAACCTGGAGCCATGATTGCAACGAATTCTTCGACGAAGATGAATACAAATATTGTGAGAAAAAGCATCGCATAAAATAATATCGTAAAGATATGGGAAGAAAAAATAAAAGCAAATTTTTCTTTTTTGCCAATTGTAAAATCTATATAATACGGAATAAACAGGGACTGGAAACCTCCTTCAGCAAAACATTTCCTGAAAAAGCTCGGGAATTTGAAAGCTATCAGGAAGGCGTCCATTTCAGCGCCAGCCCCGAGAAAGTGAGAAAGAACGGCCTCACGAAATATTCCAAGGACCCTGCTGATCACAGTTAAAAAACTTACCGCAAAAAATCTCCTGGCTATGGACACTTCAGTTTCGTTTGATCATTGAGACGCCTACCACGTGTATTATATTTCAGTGCAGCCACAAAAGACACATCTCATAGGATCATTTGTTTTTTTGAAATAGTGCTTCGTTAAGAACATTCAAATAGCAATACCATTGCAGCTCTCCGAAATAATAATCGGGGTGCTCTTGTTCAGGACAGTGGATTCGTTTATTATGACCTCTTTGGCTTTTTCATCCTCAGGAATATAGAACATCGTATCGAGGAGCAGATTTTCCATGATTGCTCTCAGGCCGCGAGCTCCAGTTTTTTTTTCAATTGCCTGCCGGACTATTTGTCGCAAAGCGGCATCTTCGATAGTAAGTTTCACACTGTTCATATCAAATAGACTGCTATATTGCTTAATAATAGCGTCCTTCGGTTCAGTTAAAACTCTTATCAAATCGTTTTCTTCAAGATCACTCAGAGTGGCGATGACCGGGAGCCTGCCAACGAACTCTGGAATTAATCCATATTTCAGCAAGTCTTCCGTCTGGACGTCCTTGAACAGATCTCCAGCTTTCTTTTCGGCGTCTTTGGCGACGTCTGCTTCGAACCCTATTCCCGTCTTGTTGCCTCTGGCGGCTATTATCTTTTCGAGGCCGCAGAAGGCCCCGCTGCATATGAATAATATATTAGTCGTATCTATGTGCAAAAAATCTTGCTGCGGGTGCTTCCTTCCACCTTGCGGGGGAACGAAAGCAGTTGTCCCTTCGATGATCTTCAGCAAAGCTTGCTGAACCCCCTCTCCGGAAACATCCCTCGTTATTGACGGATTCTCAGATTTTCGCGTTATCTTGTCTACTTCGTCTATATAAATTATTCCTTTTTGGGCTCTCTCAACATCATAGTCAGCCGCCTGAAAAAGCTTCAGAATGATATTTTCAACGTCTTCACCGACATATCCGGCTTCTGTCAAGGAGGTGGCGTCAGCTATCGTAAACGGAACATCTATGATTTTGGCGAGAGTTCTCGCAAGCAGAGTCTTGCCAGTTCCAGTTGGCCCTATGAGCAAGACGTTCGATTTCGTTATTTCGACATCTGGATATTCCTTCGACTTGCAATTCAATCTCTTATAGTGATTATAGACGGCAACTGACAAGATTTTTTTCGCCCTATCCTGCCCTACTACATGATCATCCAGTCTTTTGCATATCTGCGCGGGCGAAAGAAAGTCTCCGTCTCCACTCGCAGACTTATCTATCTTTTCCCTCTGAACTACATCGTGGCAAAGCTCCACACACTCATTACATATAAAAGCAGTTGAACCAGCTATTAACTTTTGAACTTCACTTTGCGACTTTCCGCAAAAGGAACAATACAAAATCCCTCCCTTGCCTTTTTCTGAATTATTGGCCATATTACTTAGATTCTATCCTCGAAAAATACATCTGTAACACGTATTAACGCCTCTCCTACACTATTCATTATGGCATAAACTCCTAAATTTTTAGTTAACCGACAGCGAAAAAAAAGCACATTTTAGGTCCCAGTCAGACCATAATACATGAGATTAGTGCAGCCGGCAAGTCGTTTTTGCAGTGTTGTGCAAGTTATATGTTTTGCGGCATGTCGGGTAAGCAAGTTATATGTTTTGAGACAAGCCAGGAATTCTTGAGGAAATTTGGAAAGCCGATTCCACGAGATTATCACCTACTACAACACACATACACCAATCCCCTCCTGGTTAACCCAGCAAGCTTTCCAAGGAAAGAGAGCCCGCAGGAACAGGTGTTAA
>JAIROR010000055.1 GCA_031257415.1 Holosporales bacterium
ACAAGCCCTTGCTTCGTCGAATCCGCTGCTCGGATCCTCATGTACACCTAAGTACACTGCGGTCCTGCGCTGCGTTTCTCCTCGCAATCATCTTGTTTCTGAAGCGAAATAAACGCATCCTGCTAGCATGCTTTTTTATTTTTATGCAAGAAAAATTTTGTCCCATGTCTGTTCCATGTCTGTTCCATCCGAAATAAAATCGACATCAAAGTGTGCCGGGTAATTCATTAGAAAACGCGCCACGCACAATATACCCAAACACCAAAAGATTGCCCGAGAGAAGGCAGGTTGCCGTGGTGATTCCTGGTCGGAAAAACCCACAATCTTTCGTTGATCTGGTATGTAAAGTGCGTGGAACAAATTATCTCCCCTTATATCTTCATTTCTTCATTTTTCTCTGTCATCATACCATTCCTCCATTCCTCCATTTTCCTTCACGCACATTTCCATTTACGTCTGTATACTTTACTATTCCTTCTGGTACACTACCCTTAAAGTCTCCCTCATATACACTTCCATCTGCACATACTAACTTACCTTTCCCATCCATTCTTCCATTCTCCCTCATATACAGCTCTATCTTTCCATACATGCTTACCTTCTCCTTCTATTTCACCATTCTCAAAGTCTCCTTCGTATACATCTCCATCTGCCCATACAAACTTTCCTCTTCCTTCTATTTCACCATTCTCAAAGTCTCCTTCGTATACATTTCCATCTTTCCATGCAAACTTACCTTTTTTTATTGCATTATTCTCCCAATCTCCTTCACATATATCTCCATTCGCACACGTTAACTTTCCTTTTCCTTCTATTGCTCCATTCCTCAATTCTCCTATATACTCATCTCCACTTACAAATACTATCTTTCCTTCTCCTTCTGCTACATCATTCTTAAAGTCTCCCTCATATACATCTCCACATACGTATATTATCTTTCCTCTCCCTTCTTTCTTATTATTCTTAAAGTCTCCCTCATATATATCTCCATTTTTGTATTCTATCCTAACTTTCTCACCTTCCTTATGCACCAAACTCTTTATCGTATTTGTATCACTAGGCCCAGAATCCTCCATCGTATACGCATTGTTGAGACTGGTTGCGCATGACGCCACCACCATTATTGTTGTAATCAAAAATATCTTCTTGATCATAATCCACCCCTGTAAAATAAAAACACAAACTATCTTACTTAAAGGATACAATACAACCCAATACCTGTCAAGCATCTATTATGCGCTGCGTGTAAATTCAGGCAGATAGCGAGACAAAAAGTGGTGGCCGTTAGCAATAGCTGTTGGCAGCGGCTGTTAGCGATGACAGCGGTTCCAGCGTTTTCAGAAAGCATTCTCTGCGGTACGTTTCGTTCTCAATCTTAATCTTTTGACACACCGAGGCAAAGCTGAAGTAGAGCGTGGAGACTATATCTTCATCTTTTTATTCTTATCCGTATACTTTCTCTCCATCTTTTTATTCTTATCCGTATACTTTCTCTCCATTTTATTATTCTTCCAATCTCCTTCATACGTATTTCCATTTACCAATATATATTTACCTTTTCCTTCTCTTACTCCATACTTCCAATCTCCTTCATATACATTTCCATCTACATACACCATCTTTCCTTTTCCTTCCATTCCACCATTCTTAAAGTCTCCTTCATACACATTTCCATCTGCCCATACAAACTTACCTTTCCCTTCTCTTGTATCATTCTTCCAATCTCCTTCATATACATCTCCATTTATCCATACATACTTGCCTTTTCCTTCCATTACATTATTCTTCCAATCTCCTTCATATACTGTTCCATCTACCCATACAAACTTACCTTTTCCTTCTTTTACTCCATTCTTGAAGTCTCCTTCATATACATCTCCATTTACATATACAAACTTTCCTTTTCCTTCTCTTACATCATTCTTCCAATCTCCTTCATATACATCTCCATTTGCCCATACATATTTACCTTTTCCTTCTCTTTTGTCTTTCTCAGTGAACTCTCCTTCGTACGCACCATCGTCATACATTTTTGACCACATACGACGCAGAGGGGGCTCCACTTGTTTCACTGCATTTGTGAATGTTGATTTTTCTTTTACCGACTCCAAATTCTCTTCATCTTTATCAGATACGACATTGCCTGCGAGATTTTTTGTAAGATCTGGTATATGGCTTGCGTACACCGGCACCACCACCATCGTCGTAAGCAAAAATATTTTCCTAATCATAATCCACGTCCATTAAATAAAAATACAAAACCAATCTGATCGAAGTATACAATATAACGCAATGCTCGTCAAGTTTTTATTAGTTGATTCGCTGATGATTTATTCGATCATTGCTGCGTCGTGCGGATATTTAATCTGTTGATAGAGTATAGGCACTGTTTTGAAGAATTCTGATTTGTTTCAGAGTATACGAACTTGCGCACAAACTACAACAACCTTGCTACGACAACCTTGAGCAATCACATCAAGTATGGTAAAATGAGGTTATATGGTTTTGTGTATTTCAATAATAGGCTCGTGCTTGATATAAATTTTATCAGAGGAAATCAGGGGGTTCTTGATAAGGCTCTTATAAGCAGAAATAAGGAACCTATAGAAAAAGAGCTATTCAAAAGAGGGGATGTTTATAAAAAGCTGGTTACGGAGCAGCAGAGTTTGTTTGAGGAGCGAAACCTAACCGCCTCTGAGTTTGAAAAGGTGAAGAGAGAGGGAAAGGATACCGATGAGCTATCGAAAAAGGCTGGTTTATTGAAGGAGAAACTTGAAGTAATTAATGCTCAATTAAGCATTGCCAAAGAAAGCTTGGAGGAGATTCTTTGCAGCATTCCCAATATTCCGTCTGATGAATGTCCCGTTGGCATTGACGAAACTGCAAACGTTGAGATCAGGAGAGTTGGGATTCCCCGCGTTTTCGATTTCGTTCCGCTTGAGCACTATGAGATCGGCGAGAAGCTTGGGATGATGGATTTTAAGAATTCCGCTAAAATGGCCGGTTCTAGATTTGTTTTGCTGTTCTCGAAGATTGCCAAACTTGAAAGGAGTCTTGCCCAGTTTATGCTTGATATCCATACAAAAGAAAATGGCTATACAGAAGTATATGTTCCTCTTCTTCTGAACAACGAATCAATGTTCGGAGTGGGACAGTTGCCCAAGTTTGCCGACGATCTTTTTAAAACGACTGTTGGCTCGTATCTAATTCCAACCGCTGAGGCTTCTTTAACCAATATTCACTCCAATTCCGTATTGCTCGAGGAAGAGTTGCCGCTGCGATATACTGCATATACTCCATGCTTCAGATCTGAGGCTGGGAGTGCAGGAAAGGATACGAAAGGGATGCTCAGACAACACCAATTCGGCAAGGTCGAGCTTGTAAGCATATCCCATCCAGAGAGGGCAATTGAGGAGCATGAGAGGATGACTGATTGCGCAGAGGGAATACTCAGGCGGCTTGATCTTCCTTTTAGGACTGTTGTCCTTTCAACAGGCGATATGGGATTCGCATCTGAGAAGACATATGACATAGAAGTGTGGCTACCAGGTCAAAATATGTATCGCGAAATATCGAGTTGTTCTAGATGCAGTACTTTTCAAGCAAGACGCCTGAATACCAAGTTTAAAAATTCTAGAACAAAGAAAAACGAATATGTACACACTCTGAATGGGTCTGGCCTCGCTGTTGGAAGAACTGTGATTGCAATTCTTGAAAACAACTACAATAGTGATGGGAGCGTATCAATCCCAACTGCCCTCGTGCCATATTTTGGAGAGGAAAAGATAGAAAGCCGTGAATAAGATAAACATAGAATATGCAAAAAACCTGTCAAAGATCCAGTTTGTAAAACATGGTTTCTTTGGGAGAAGCGGTGGTGTTGGTAAACCTCCGCATGATACTTTGAACGCGAGTCTCAGGGTAAACGATGATACAGGAGCCGTTCTTGAAAACAGGACTAGAATCGCTGCAACATTTGGTCTTCCTTTAGAAAAGATGCTGATCCCACACCAAATCCACAGTAATGTTGCAGTTGTTATAGATCGCTTGCCATGTGATGCTGGACCGATTATTCCCGAAAAAACAGACAAACAGCAAGGGCACGACAAATTTGAATGTGATGCTTTTATAACCAACGTGCATGGATTACTGATAGGAGTGACGACTGCTGATTGTGTTCCAATTCTTGCCTGTGATGTCAAAAAGGGATATATAGCGGCAATCCATGCCGGTTGGCGTGGAGCTCTTGTTGGTATTGTAGAAAAAACCTTCGAAAAGCTAACTTCACTCGGGTGCACTGATATAATATGCGCCATCGGCCCATGTATCCATCAAGAATCGTTTCTAGTTGGCGAGGAGATTATAGGTAAGGTGCCCAACGAATACATAGCTAACTGTAAGTTTGACCTCCCCGGATATGTATCAGACAAGCTTCTCTCGTGTGGGGCAAAGGATGTTTCAAAAATTAATATAGACACATTCCAAAATGAAGAGTATTTTAGTTATAGAAGGCAGAGTGGAGCCAGGCACGGGTACGGAGCCCAGTTCTCTGGCATAATGGTTAATGGAGAATGGACATGAATAATATGAATCAGATTCTTAAGCAGGCGCAGAAGATGCAAGAAAAGCTCGCGGCTGCGCAGGATGAGCTGGAGAAAAAGGAAGTTACAGGGACTGCTGGGGCTGGCCTCATCAACATCACGATGACGGTCGGCAAAGAAGTCAAATCCGTATCAATTGAAAAGAGCATTATTAATCCCGACGATAAGGAAATGCTCGAGGATTTAATAGTTGCTGCATTCAATGATGCCACCCAAAAGGCGGACTCGATATTTGAGAAAGGAATGACAGAAGCATCTGGCGGATTTGATATTTCAAAACTTTCGCGAGGAATGTTCTAGTATAATGCAAGTTTCCTGGGCTATAATAATTTTATGAACAAGTGTTTTTTAAGCTGTTATGTCTAAGGAAGATTTAGTTGAGTTCAGCGGTGTTGTGACCGAGCTTCTCCCGAATGCTATGTTTAGGGTTGAACTTGAAAATGGTCACATCATCTTGGCTCATACCTCGGGAAAAATGAGAAAAAATAGAATCAGGGTTCTTGTCGGAGACAAGGTTACTGTCGAAATGACGCCATATGATCTAACAAAGGGCAGAATAACCTTTAGAGAGAAATGAAAAAGAGAGAAATGAAAAAGTATGTCCAGGGACAAACTCAGGATAAACGTTGAGTGTCTTAGACAAACAGACGTGAATTATCCTGCAAAAAAATCTTTTTTTGTCCCATCTTTTTTCATTATCCATATTGACATGTCCAAAAAAATAAGTTAGACTGACAAGTAGGCCCTCGGAGTAAACGCCGGGTAGGACCGAACGGACAGCTCCAGACGGAACATGGAGATGCCTGTGAGTATGTGGTTCCGAACGGCACTGAGCTAACGCGTAGGTCGCTCTGTGAAAAAAAGATGATTTTTGTCCCATCTTTTCTATTGACACGG
>JAIROR010000064.1 GCA_031257415.1 Holosporales bacterium
AAATATTTGATAGAAGAGTATATCTGAGCGCAGTAAACATCACCTTACCGTAAAAGATTAAGTCGCCCCCGCCACCCTCATTCTTTCAGTATCTCATAAAGGAGTTAATAAATGGTTAAGGTTGTGGAAATTTTTGAAAGATTGTGAAAAAACAAACAATCTTTGTGATTGAAGTTTCCAAAAGTAATCCGAAGAAGAAAAAAGATAATCTCATAAAATCGACCCAGGAGCCGTCTCCGGTCGATTTCATTCCAAATACCCACTTTAAAAGCGAATGCTTTTAAAGTTTTATAGTGCCGGCTTCAGTTGATTTCGTTCCAAATTAGAACTGATTCAGTCCCTGGGGGCTCCCGATTCGTTTCAAAACATATGACTCATGCAAGTTTGTCCTTGTCATTCGCCCGGCTTTTTGCTTAAATTACCAGGGTGAGCATTTTATTCCCCGTGTGATCTCGATGGAAGTTGTTTTTTTGGAATCCATAAAGTCTTTTGACTATAGCGTAGTTATTATTGTAGTTCATGACCAAAATACTGATTTTGTTATGAAGAAATTGCGAGAAATTACCAAATTGTCGCCCAAAATCGATGATCTGATAGATGGTTTAAAATACAAAGAAAATAGTTCGTTTGATCTTCAGATCAACAACAAATTTGTTAAATTTATTGTTATTGGAGCTGGACCAAGGGAATTGGTAACGAGGGCTTCAGTCGAAAAGCTCGGAGGATATATACATGACGCTGTATTTTCGTCTATCCATAAGGCAGCGGAGAAGGTCCTTTTGATAAACAGCACAGAGGCCGTCGTAGAAGATTCCGCCGCCCTCTTGGCTTCCGGGATTTCGCTAAAATCATGGGCATTTGATAAGTATAAGGCCGAGAAAAACCAAAAGAAAATACCCTCTATTGATTGCATGACGTCATATGAAGAGATGAATAGACGCGCGTATTCTCGCCTCGAATTAATAAATAACTCAGTCTTCTACGTGAGAAATTTGGTAACTGAGCCAGCGAATATTATGACTCCAGATGCAGTACTAGAGGCAGCCATGGAGCTTGGCAAATATGGGGTGAAAGTCAATTACCTAACCAAAAAAGATATGGAAAAGCTCGGCATGAACGCACTGCTAGGTGTTGCCAGTGGAAGTGATCTGCCTCCATATTTGGTCTCCATGGAGTATAGAACAGATAAAAGTAGGCCAGCGATTGCACTTATTGGCAAGGGTGTGACTTTTGATTCCGGTGGAATTTGTTTGAAGCCAAGCAAGAATATGGCCGAAATGAAGGGAGACATGACGGGGGCAGCAATTGTCATGGGAACAATTATGAGCGTTGCCTCCCAAAAGTTGGAGGCCAATGTCGTCGGAATTATTGGAGTCGTCGAGAATATGATATCAGGAAGGGCGCAAAGACCCGGGGATGTAGTAGTTTCAATGTCCGGAAAGACAATCGAAGTCGATAATACAGATGCAGAAGGAAGATTGGTCCTCGCTGACGTCCTGTGGTATGCGCAGGAGAAATTCTCTCTGGATGTTGTTATCGACGTCGCAACGTTAACGGGAGCTATCCAGGTGGCCCTCGGTCACGAATTCGCAGGCCTCATGTCTAATTCAAAAATGCTTTCGAATAATCTCATCGAATCCGGCATAAAAGTCGGAGAGAAACTGTGGGAGCTTCCTCTCCATCCGTCATATGAAGAAGATATAAAATCCGATATCGCAGATGTAAGAAATGTTGGTGGTGGCAGAGGGGCAGGAAGCATCACCGCAGCAATGTTTCTGAAGCAATTCATCAAAGATGACATCAAATGGGCTCATATCGATGTAGCGGCCACTGAATGGGATTCCAGAAGCAGGGCCCTTTCGAAAAGCGGGGCGACTGGATTCGGAGTTAGATTGCTCGCAGATTTCGTGGCCAAATACTAGAGTATTTGTGAAGCATTATTCAACGGCCTCTATTGACATATTGTCCGCGCTCGCCCCTATAAACTATCGCGCGGGCGGTGTTATTAAATGAATGCCTCCCGCAAGCTTTCGCAGGTATATTTATTTCGTGTTACGCAAAACCGGTGCATAGCTGGAATTCTATATGATTTTGAAGCATAATATTATAAAATCTGTTTATTGCAAGACCAATTATAGCAGTTTCTAAAAAAAATATAATGGCAGGAGCAACGATCAAAAAAACATCTCCAATCCCACTAGATATAAATTGGCATGAGGGGATGCTCCTTTCGCAGCATCATTTTCAGCAGAATGACCTGCGAAATGCGCAAATTCTTGCCAACCAGATTAAATTGCTTTCATCTTTCCATTTTGGGGTCAGGCACCTTAGATTCGACCAGGTGACCCTTGCAGATGGTCTATACAAGATCTATGAAATGGAGGCTGTTTTCCCTGACGGGCTGATATTCAGCTATTTCCCCGGAGAGACTCACAACGACTTGCGCCCTCTCGAAATAGATGCCAAATCCGTCATGAAGGATGACGAAAATGAAATAACGGTTTACATAGTGATCGCGGAAAGCCAGGATGGAACATCTCCAATCCTTTCCAATCCGGCTCGCTATTATTCTGTCGATGGAACATATATCAAAGACGACAACATTCTTGACAATGAGGTTAAAATCCCGAGGCTTTTCCCCGCTGCTTTCCTAAACGCTCGGGAGATTCCAGATTTTTGCGTCGGTTTTCCGCTGACAAAGATAATCCGCTTAGATGGAGTATACCAGGTTAAAAACTGGACTCCTCCGTGCTTTTTCATAGCAAAGACTTTCCCAATGTGGAACAGGGCCTTGAAGCTCACCCTATCGATCAGAGAAAAGGCGACCTTCTTATCTGATAAACTCAAAAATCAGACAGGAAGCGCAAATGCAGTTACTGGAACAGAGCAGATCCTCAAACAGTTACTCATGGTTTTGCCAAAGTTGGAAGCACTCGTATACAGCGATCAGATAAGGCCATATGACTTATACGAAGAGCTCGCCTACGTCCTTGGAATGGTGTCAGTTATCAGACCAACTGAGATGATACCTGTAATGCATCCATACAATCACTATGACATAGATGCCTCCATATATCAGATAGTCTCCTTAATCGAACACTACATAGCGACAATAGATAAGGGCTTTACGACAATTGTCACTAATAAAAAGGATAGGTTTTTCTTCCACAAGATAACAGAAAAGGACATAGACTTATGCAAAAAATATAATAAAAAAATATATATTGGCGTGAAAGGAGTGAATAGAACAGCGTATCACGATACGGAAATCTGGATGAATAACGCAATAATAGTATCGGATTTTGCTATTGAAGACGTGCGAGAAAGGAGGGTTAAAGGAGCCAAGCGCACAGTTGCCTCCGAGGATATGATTTCTAAAATTATGCCAGGAAGCGGAGTTATGCTATTTGAGGTTACGATCAACAGCGAGTACATTAGAAGTGATCAGAACTTGCATATATTCAATCCGGGAGATACGTCTGAAACGAGACCGCTCGAAATAATGCTGTATATTCCAAATGAAAGCAAAGGTGGAAAATGAATACTCAGTTTAAAGCTAGCGCAAGTCCAATTGTTCATGGGTTTCAAGCGTTTTACTACGAGCTGCTCAAACAAAAAGAAATTTGTCTCAGTCAGTTCTTCACAGAAGAAAGCGTCGATCCGGCGGATGTCATTGATAGTGACGATTCCGTAAGCATCCCCAGCAAAGGCTCGCTTGAAGTCGAAGCCACTATAGTTAAAGTACAAAAAAAATTGATCTCTTCAATAGACAAGATCTTCGAAGTTATTTCGAGTAGATCGCGCCTGGGAAGCAAGAAGATAGATGAGGTGAAGTATATCATAACCGTTCTGGCAGATGAAATATTCATCAATATGAAATGGGAAGGAGCCAAATTCTGGAGATTCTCCCTTCTAGAAAAACAAATATTCCAATCTGAAGTAGCTGGCGAAAAGTTCTTTGCAATGCTAGATGAGTTTCTTTCCAACATGAACAATATCCAGGAAGAAATGGCCTTTCTATACCTAATGGCAATTAGCTTGGGATTCAAAGGGAAATACAGAGGACAAGAAGATATGCCTGAATACATATCATGGTATAAAGATCGCCTGTATTCTATTCTGCACAACAAGCCGTCTCGTCTTTTTTACCCCGGTAGGCAGAATATGATTAACCAATGCTATGAACACACGTTTATGGATCACGACAAAAAAGAGATTCCAGATACGAGATTTTGGAGCATATGTATCATGGCCATTGTTACAGCGTATATAGCTGTTTCATTTGCAGTCTGGTTTGGAATTACCAACGAAATAAACGACGTTTTGAAACATATAGCAGAGCAGATCAGAAGTGGACCATTGATATAGGGAGTACCCGTGTAAGGATCAAAGATGGCAATACCTTTTGTAGAAAGTCTGATAGAAAAAGTCGTTGGGTCGTTTCCTTTGGTTATTGGGATCGTGCTTGCTGCTGCTTTTATATCAATGCTTGTGGTTACGATATGGACTCTAATCTCAATAAGAAAAGCCGAGAAAAAGCCACAGAAACCGGAGTTCCCACCGTCCTCCGACAAAAAGGTAGAGGATTTTTTACCAAAGGACGCTATATACGACATGGGGACCAGATCGCCCTTTTACCTTGGTGAACACATTAATAAATTTCTAATTATCAATGGCCTCCTAAACGTTAATAATGTGGTTCGCTCTTTCTTCAAGGCCATGGACTTTATGAAGAAATCTATCGGTTCCGGATACAAATACAAAATGCCATGGTTCATGATCGTAGGAACAACTGGAGCAGGCAAATCTTCGCTCATCTCCGGATTTACTTATGATGAGGTTTCAGAAGAAGAAGAGAAAAAAGCGGAGTGTGCATGGTGGTTCCTCAAAAATGGAGTTATGCTCGACATAAGCGGCGACGTTTTTATGACGGACAACGGCGAAAAAGCAGATGAAAAGAGTTGGCGCATGGTGCTCGAAATGCTTGTTAGGTATAGATCTGCCAAGCCTCTGAATGGAATAATCTTGACTATCCCAGCAACAGAATTATATGGGAAAAACAAATTATCAATAGAGGAAATCAAAAGAAGAGCACAATATATGTCGCGAAAATTGAATTTCGCACAAAACTACATAGGGCTGAAACTGCCGGTATACATCGTTATTACGAAAACAGATATAGTCCCCGGGTTCCAAAGTTTCTGCTCCGAGATCCCAGTCAGAAACAGAAATAACATGCTTGGTTGGTCGTGCCCATATTCACTTGAATCAGCGTATAGCTCGAAATGGCTAGAAGACGCTTTTGACTCAGTGGAAGATGAACTAAACGAGATAAGGATGGAAATCTTCTCAGAAAGAGGATCAACTTCGACGCGAGATGGAATATTCGTTTTCCCAAGCGAATTACTTACTGTTAAAGAGAATCTGAGCCTCTATATCGATACAATATTCCGCACTGGCGCAATGGAAGAGAAATTTTACTTCAGAGGAATGTATTTTACAGGAGATAGCAAAATGGTGCCATTGCTGCAATTCAGTGGCTCTGGCAGTGCCGACGATGTAGCAATTCTCGGAACCCCAGATGCAGGACTCAACGAAGAAGGAAGCTTAACAGCCTCCCTCAAAGCTGAGGAATTTGCCCCTAAAAAGATATTCTTTTTTGAGGATTTGATATTAAAAAAGATCTTTTTGGAGGATGGGATCGCCACCCCAATGAGAAACAAGGTATATCAATCAAACAAAGCAATATTTGTGGCCAAGATCTCAACTGCAGCATTCGTTATGATTGGCAGCTATGGTCTCTTCCATGCAAGAGATCAGCTGAAACTCAACAAAGACAATCTTTATCCATCACTTTTCAAGGTTTCATCAATTATAAAAAACACAGGAACCCTCACGATGCAAAACCTCGAAAATAATGGCAACGAAATACTGAGCGAATGCACAACGCAGCTTCTCTCGATGATGCAGCAGCTCAATCAAATTCGATTCTCATCAATTTTTGTGCCAGCATCATGGATAAGCAACATAAATAAAAATCTGACAGAAACGCTGAGAATTTCATACCAAAGAGTAGTTATCAGAACAATCTATATGAATCTCATCTTAAAAGCTCGAAACCTCCTTAATCTTAAACCAGACAAATACTCAGAGAATATTGAAGAATTTCTGCTTCCATATAATTCGAAGGAATACATTCTCCTGAGATCTTTTGTTGAAAGCCTCATAGAATTGGATAGAAATATTAAAAAATTCGACAGCTTAAGAACCTCCGGAGATTCACGCGACCTCGAAGATCTAGTAGATTATACCTTTCAAGGCTCATTGCCGCAGGAGTTTCTGGAGAACTATGAGCAGTTCAGAAGAATTCTGATGAATACGCCGTTCCCCCCAATAGACCTCAGCCCGTATAAGAAAGTTGCCTATGATGTATTAATACTCCTTTTTCAGAATTTTATAGATGCAATATTTGAAGATAAATTATCTGGGAATCTGATGTCTACTTTGAATAATTTTATAGGAAATCTAAATAAGCAAAATATAAGCAGAATTCCGAATTGCGCAAAATTAATAAAATTTTCAAAAGGATTGGCAAAAGCAGTTAAAGAAATGGGAAAGGAAGGAGAAACTTGGTTGGATAAGGAGGTCTTCGAAGCTGATGAGGAGTATAACAAGTTTCTTGATAATGTCGAAGAATTGTTCGGCAAGGATCTTGCTCAAAACTTGCTCGATATGACGGCAAGTAGTTTTGAAGACCTAAAAATGAAACTAAAAAGCTTTAATGCACTATTGAAAAGCGATATTCCTGGCAATAAACTCAATACCCCCCCAAATAAGGATGAAGAACAAGTTCCCTTATCAAGCGGTATTTTTACAATAGAAAAAGCTATGTCAGCTGTCGCAGATGAACCGTATATGCAAGAAGCAGGAAAATACAGGCTCGTGACCGATATTCCGGAAGGTAAAATGATGTATTGGGATGATGAGCTCATACAATACGCATATGAAATCAGCAAAAGATTCGAACAATTTTTTGGCACAGCTGTAAAAGACTTCCCAAGGCCTATACAAGAAGGAATAACTCTCCTCGCTAGGGCAAATATGTGCGCTGTCATAGCCGATACAGTAGCAAAAGCACAGAGCTTTGTAGATGTTCCAAGCGCCATGACTGATGAACTTGCTTCCGAAGAATTGCTGCAACAACAAGCAGCGGAATTACGAAGTGTTTCCCCAAAGTTTGTTAGTCTTCTCAAATCAATGATCAGTGATAAAGTAAGCGTTGTCTACGGAGATCTCCGGGCAATACTTAATAAAGCTGGGTTTTCGCTTTTGGAACATGTTGATAAATTACTGGAAAATCAAAAACCATACGTGCCTCAGAATCTTGATTTTGAATACTGGGACGGCCAGCCAGAAGCCGCCCACATGACGTATTCAACTAATGATACAGAAGAACTTAAACAATACGTGTTGTCTCAACGCAAGATACTTTTGAGATTAGCTCTGGATTTCGCTGAACCAATAATTAATCTGCTAAACAACGATATTATATTTGATCAAAACTTTGGCAATCACGGACGGCTCAGAAAGTGGACAAAGATAGTCAATGCTGCAAACGGATTTAAAACCAAAAACCCAGTTAGCCCGATTATTGCAATCGAAAAGTTCATATTAAAAACGATGAATACATATACTATTGATAACATAACAGAGCTAATCCCATTAACAGATATTCAAGGAGAAGGAACAAATTATATAGATAACATAATAAAGCAGATTAAAAAAGGAATGCTTACGCGAGCCGAAGTGTTAATTAGGCAAAGGAGCATTGAGCGTTATAATAAACTTTTGTCTTTCTATAACAAAAACTTAGTTAACAAATATCCATTTTATAATTACGATAACACAGAAAAAACGGGGGCAGATGCCAATATAGATTATGTTCGCGCGTTCTTTGCGCTATATGATGAGTATGGCGGAACTCCAGAAAAAGTCATAGATCAGATTTATCAACTCGGAGAAGACGCAGCGAAAATGTATGAATTCCTGAAAAAGCTCCATGATCTGAGGACTTTCTTCAAGGGATCTATAGATGGAAAAAGAAATAGCTTGCCCAAAATCACAATGGAAATAGATTTCGATATTGGCAGGGGGGAAGAGAAAAATACTAAGCATCTCATAGACAAAATATTTAAACCAAACGCCGGAAGCAATATAGAATTTATAACAGAAGACAAAACCGGGATATGGTATTTCGGAGACCCTATCCAAATGGTCTTCAGATGGGTATCCCCCGAGGAGGAAGACGACAGCATCGATTATCCGCTCGAAGACAAAAATAACCCAGATATAAGTATTAATGATGCAACGGCAACACTAGAATGCTTGGGGAATTGGTCTATCCTGCGCTTCTTGCAGAAATACCAAATCAGTCCTCCTGGCAGTATACATTTATCGGAAAATCAAACTATGCTGTGCTTCAGCATTCCAATCAATAAAAATAGGACAACTAAAATATATGCAGCATTTACAGCTTCATACGTGGCAGACGACAAAACAGTCGAAACTTTGAAGGTTCCAACAACAACCGAAAAGATGCCCGAAATCAATAGCAATATTCTGGCCGTTAAAAACCACTCAGTAGTCGTCGAAAGAGCAACTGCCAAACTCGCAGCAGATATATCGTCGCTTAAAGAAGATGATGAAAATGAAGACGAGAAGACTCAAGAGGAGCCATCCTCTGAGAAAAAAACAGAGGAGGGAAAAAAGAAAGCCACCAAGCAAAAGGAGGAGGAAACCTCCTCAAAAAAAGCAGAGGCAGTTAAAATTCTCGAATCCGAAGAGGAGGAAAACGAAGAAACACCAATAGAAATTTCCGAAGAACCAATCGAATAGCAAGAAATATAGTATACTCAATTAACAAAAGATTATCGGAGAGAAGGCAGGCTGCCGTGTGGGGCTCCTGGTCAAAAAAATCCACAATCTTTCATTGATTTGGTATAGATTCATCTGGAAACTCCAATCACAAAGATTGTTTGTTTTTAGATCCTTTCTGAAGAAAACCTCCATCTTTCCCTCCAATGTTAACGATTCCTTAACCTTTGTGTGAGATACTGAGAGAATGAGGGTGGCGTTCAAGAAACTTTAAAAGCATTCGCTTTTAAAGTGGGTGTTTAGAGCAAAATCAATCGAAGACGGCACATTACTAACCACTTGGGATTGGTTTTGCACAACTACTATCTTTTTTTGTAATCCACAAAACCCCAACATTTCCCTCCAGCGTTAACGATTCTTTAACCTTTGTATGAGATACTGAAAGAATGAGGGTGGCGGGGGCGACTTAATCTTTTACGGTAAGGTGATGTTTACTGCGCTCAGATATACTCTTCTATCAAATAT
>JAIROR010000065.1 GCA_031257415.1 Holosporales bacterium
CTAGAGTTGGAATACTTGGAATGAAATCGACCAGAGACGACACCGGGGGTGATTTTGGAGAATTATTGTTTATTTTCTTTAGATTACTTCTGGAAACTTCAATCACAAGATCAATTAGAGGCCGAAAAGAAGCATTTGCAAAAGATCATTGATAACTCTAGACCTAGGTATACCGAATCAACGAAAGATTGTGGTTTTTCCCGATCCGGAATCCCCCAGAAATACCAATGGCAACCTGCCTCCTCTCGGGCAATCTTTTGGTAATCGGATATAGATGTTTCGCGTAAATTATTTGAGTCGCAGTAAAAGGGACTATTCGACGGAATAGAGGCTCCGTGGAGTGGCCGATGTGAAGCATTATTCAACAGTCTCGGTTTTTTTTTGGGGGGGGGCGCAGCGGTTTTGGTTCGGTTCATCGAGCCGATGCCCGAGTATGATCCAAATACGGTCGGTCCAAATACGGTCGGCCCAAATACGGTCGATCCAAATACAGTCGGTCCAAATACAGTCCGTCCAAATACAGTCCGAATACGGTCCAAAGTGCGATCCGCTTCTGCGCTTCGTGCCCCCAATTCCGATTTCGACATTGTTTCGAAACGAAGTCTATTATGCCTCCCCCTTAAATGAAGACTTCTCGATCTGCAGATTACGCCGAAAGAAGTGATTTCTTATAACTCACTATGCCACCGTGCCATGGCACCAGAACTTTTACAAGATTATCATATACGTCGTTTATTCCGCTAGATTCTCTTTTTTTACTGATTTGCTCTTTAAGGTGCTCGAGATTTCTCTCCTCCTCCGAAATGCACAAGCAGATATCGAAACGCAAGATTTTCTTTCCCCTTTGAGACGGGATGAGTGATGAACACAAACTTATGCTTGTGGAATTTTCTTCAGGCGAATAGTTCGTGTAGGCGTTCAATATAATTACGTCAGTTTTGTGAGCATACTTCTGAATCTCGCGCAAGTAATCATCTGCCATAACTAATTTGTATTTTTTGATATTCTCCGTTGTGTAACTTGTTACGCTGCGTATTATATGATAACTGAGCAAATTATTATCCAGCCCAGCCAGGAGTTTGCCGGCCTCCTGATCATCGGAACTCGATTCACTGATCTTTTCATTTGCAATAAGTGCCAAATGTTTGATCTTGCTCTTTTCGATACTTTCAAATACGCTTTTTACAGTATCAGTATAGGTTTTTAGATCGAATCCCGCAGACTGAATCGCTTCGTCTTCGTCGTCGTCATCCTTGTCGTCATCCGTCATGGAAGATATGATTTTGGTTATCTTCAGCTTGTTATAATTATCGCTATTATGAACATTCTCAAAGGCCGATAAGAAAGCGTCTCCGATCCTATTTGTTTTTATTGCGGCCGCGAGCGTTGCTCCGTACGAAAATCCAACAATATTTGCGTATTTCAGATATGGAAGGAATTCAGCCATAACCCAATACGTTCCGAAGAAAGAAAGTCTATCGAACGAATTCAGAAGAACATAAACATCGCAAATGTTCTTGGGGGTTCCGTGTCCCGCATTCCGCTCCTCTATGCTGTCCTTCAATTTCTGCAGAAAGTCAGTAACCGAAGGCACAGACGAAAAGAAGGACGAATAACGCTGCGACCCCAGCTCTCTCCTCATGGCCCCCGACTGGGTCTGCATCGATCGTGCCGAGGCGCTCATGAAAGGATTATCTTTATCATTCCGCACTTCTTCTTCCTTCGGGACATCTAGCAACTCAAACCCCAAACTATTTATTTGTTCGTTATCCCCAGGCATTGATTTGGGCAGAGAACCCGTGCCGCCCATCGAACGCAGAGACGACAACAATGGCGATGGCGCCAACAATGGCGACAATGAGGGCGACGGCGACAATGAAGGCGATGACGATGGCGTCGGGAACAGAGCAACAATTTCACAAAGAGTATCTAATGCTTTCGATTTGTTTCTCTGCGGCATGATGCTTGGCGATAATGACGACCTGGGCAACATACTGGACGGAGGTAACTGATTACCAGAAATAGACAACCTTCTCTTATTGGTGGGGTGCGGAGGTTTATTACGAGCAAACGCATGGATACGCGGCAGCGCTCCCTTCGCCAGGGCCTTGGGCTTCGGGACTTTCAGCAAGCTTGGCACCGAGCTTGAAGTTAAGCGCGAATATGGCGCAAGCATAATACTTTCCAGATTACCGGCTGAACTACTACAGAACTCACCCACGCTTCCCTCTATATCTTTAATATTTGTATCAAATGCTCCTTCTGCCGCACCTTCAGCACTAATACCAAATGCTCCTTCTGCCGCTCCTTCAGCACTAATACCAAATGCTCCTTCTGCCGCATTCTCAGCGAAAGCATCCCCCTTGCCATTATCGCGCTTGCTCTTATCGCAGGCCTCCACCTGCGATCCCATAACGGGCATTCCAATAATAAACATGGCAATATAATTACTGTATTTCATAATCATTGCCTCCAAAAAACAACTCTTCTATAATAGTCTACCTCATAAAAATAGTATTGGCAAGTACCGCAATGTATTATGCTCGGATAAATACACTCTAAAACACATCATCAAACATACGCCAAAGCCAAGAGACCGAACCTTGCAGCTATTCCAATTGACACCTAAAATACATATTATTCAAAAGTTTCTCCACTAATTACTTTAAGAGTAACATAGTATTCGTTAAAAAATCGTTAATGCGAATGCATTTTCTTTATTTTTTTTACAGCAATTTCTTATCAAGCTTCACAAGAACTTATTTACCCCTGAGCAGATCTTCGCCCTCTAAGATTTTGTATGAGGAATCCTTGAGTTCACCTGGATGAATCGGTTCATATCTTCCACCGAGGGCCTTCGCAAGAAAAACCTCTGTAAAGGCGGCAAACGCCTTGTAGTTTGGTTCACGTTCAAAGCCGTGGCCTTCATCTTGGAAAAGAACATAAGCAACAGGAATGTTCTCCTTCTTGAGAGCTTTAACAATTTGATCTGCCTCGGCTTTATTGACTCTCGGATCATTCCGTCCTTGGAACACAATGAGAGGCTTTTTGATGCGACTTGCATGGTAAATTGGCGAAAGCTCGGATACTATTTTGTATTTTCCTTTCTCCTCCTTGCCAAAGAGTTTATAATAGGTGAACATCACCGGTTGCCAATATGCAGGAACTGAATTAAAAAAAGTATTCCAGTTCGAAATACCGCAGCAATCCACGCCGCAACAAAAAACATCCGGAGACCCCTCAAGTCCGCTCAACGTCGCATACCCCCCAAAACTTGCTCCCATGATGGCAATGCTATCTTTATCAGCTATCTTATGCTCTATCGCCCAGTTTACACCATCTATAATGTCGTGTTGAACTCCGAAGAGATTACCGTTGATTGCATTCGCAAACTTTTTGCCAAATCCTGTTGAACCCCTATAATTAATCTGCAAAACAGAATATCCGCGGTTCGCCAATAATTGAACACTCACCTCGCAATCATAATAATCGCGGGACCACGGGCCACCATGCACTAAAACGACAAGCTTCTTCTTGGTAGCCGTCTTAAAGTCGGCTGACTTTGTCAGGTAACAAACCAAATTTAGTCCATCTCGTGATTTAATCACAATAGGCTCCTTATCCTGCAATTTATACTGCTTTAGAGCCTTCTTTGAGACGAACAGAAACTTGAGCGATATCGGAGATCCAGTTTTCGGATCTCTTTTATATATATAGTATTCCATCGGTGTCATGGCACTCCTGTAACAGATAATCCACGTATCATCGTCATCATTGCAAGAAACAATATCAAAAATTTTGCCCTTACTCTGCTGCTTCAAATACTGAATATCTTTCTCAATTGACTTACCTATAACGAAAATTTCTGGTTTCAAGTAATCAACGATAACAGCCTGCGGATGCAGCGTTTTGTGATCGAATACAACATAATCGATATCTGCCAGATTGTTTTGGAAAAGTATCTTTGCCAGCTTCAGATTTTTAGGTCTTTTAGAGATTGGATAAGAAACAAACGAATCTATATCGCTTACCCTATATTCCAGAAGAACATTTTTATCACGGTTAGCAGACTCAAGCATGTAGACCGTTTTACCATCTGAACTGAAATAAGGCATCGTGCTACTCTGACTATCTTCATATGAATACTTCTTGAATAAAATCGGCTTGCCGCCTTTAAACCAGTGCAATTCTTGCTTGCCACCAGGAGTCATTATCGTTGTTACTGCTGCACGTATTCTGAAATCTTTATCAAATACTAGACTCAAATATCTGTCGTTCTTAAAAATAAGCTCCGTCTTGCCTGTTACAATGTTGATTTTATACGCATCCATCCATTTCGGGTCTCTTTTGTTTGAGACAACGATAATTTCCTCAGGATACTTTTTGCTCATCCTAATAATGCCGGACTTTGCGCCTCTGAAGGGAGTCAGATCCCTTTTCTGTCCAGTTGTAATATTGAGGCACATAATGTGATCGTTCTCGTCTCCCCCCTGGTTTTGTTCCATAAGAATATGCTCGCCAGTAAATGCCCACGTGTAGAACCCAATGCGTTCTCCTTTCAATTCGTTTATCGGAAACGCCCTCAGTAACTTGCCAGAGAGGTTCTCGATTCGCAATTCAACTTCATTTCCTTTGCGAGCAAAGTATGAAATCTTATCTCCCACACGGTTAATAGATACAGCGAAATGCTCTGGTGAGACATTCAAAACACTTCTCGGAATCAATGCCGAATCAAATTTAGCGTTGGCCCCCATTGGAATGACATTGGAGGCAACCTGTTCTTCTGCCCCCCGCTCTGTTTCCTGCGTCTGAGTGCAACCTGCAAGGTAACCCGTAAGGCAAAGTGAAAACGCGCGGACCATTACCGCGGCCTTGCTCAACCTGAATGCCATAACTACTATAAACCGGAACGATCGAGTAACTAGACATCATAGTATCAAAAAGTCGCAACGTGATCAACTCCTTTGGTCGAGAAGTAACTCAGGCCAAAATTGGTATGTCATGCCAGATGGCACCCTAACTTGATACAGAAAACCTTTTTCCCCGCGGAACATAAAAAAATATGATGGGACATTGTCCGAATCCGCAACAGTTCTATTACGGCGCGAGTTCGGAAGGGGGCCTAAAGTACTCTCTCGAATTCGGAGAGGAAGCCCCCCCAAAAAAGATTTGCGGTCAACCTCTTTGTAATCAAACAATGAGATCTTTTGATGGCCCCTCAATCCGGCTTTGATTCTTTTCCTTTTCGATCAAACAGCAAAATCTTTTGATAGGCAGCTTCATCAATCGGGAGAGACGAATTGTGGTGCTCAGAACATTCTGGAGTATAAATCGTATCACCATCGACACCGGAAGCCGCCATTTGCTCACCAGATGTCGCCCGACTCACTTTGCCACTCGATACCACGATTCTCGTGCTGTGCCTAGCTTCCTTCTCGCAGTGACACCTGGCCCTGGAATCTACTTTCTCAATCGAGGAAATATTTTCAATAAGCACCTGACTCGCCTCGAAAACATTATCTGCGAAATCATCCTTCAATCCATAGAGCAAAAACTGCTTGTTAGGATACTGTCGCACCAATCCAATTAGGGCCGCGGCCGTGGCCTTGGAGAAGAAGTGGACCTCATCAATAACAATCGTTTGCGCCCCAGGCTTTCCGTTAATGGCCTCCTTGATATTATCGATCGTGAGAATCTTCGTGGCCGGTATAATCACTGGGTCTCTATCATCGTCTTGGCGGGCAATAGTATACGGGGGCATCTCGACATTAGCCAGAACAGCCTTAAGAATTGCGACATTCTCATTGCCGAGCTTTTGCAGCAATGCATGAATCTCCCTTCCCTTTCCAGAGCCCATGCACCCGTAGACGAAAAATGCATTCACGGGAAACTTGTCATTTACCGGCTGCTGCTTCATCATGCGCTCTACCGATGGAGAGAAATTCCGTATTGCTTCGATACCAGATTTCCCGACATAATGCCCCGAATCATTAGTATTCGTTCCATCAGACGAGAAGCACTGTTGCCCTCCGACGCCAGCAACCAAAGCACTCAACAGAACCATACTCAAAGACTTTCTCATTTTTCAAAATCCAAAAAACAAAAACCTCCGCATATCGTATAACAAATTGCCATATTTTCGCAACTATTAGTTTTTTGCTTCAAATCACCTGCGCTATCAGTTCTTCCTTGTCGGAATCCGAGGCCACTGTGGGGAATCTCCGCAGCGGCAACTACACCATCAGCATTCCGCCATTAATGTGTATCGTCTGCCCGGTTATATACGAAGCCTCTTGGGAACACAAAAAACAGCACGCAGCAGCGACATCCTCAGGTTCCCCCAACTTTTGCATCGGAATCTTTGCGATGAATTTATCCACACTGGCGCTGGACAATTTAGCCAGCATTGCCGAATTTATGGCGCCAGGAGCAACACAATTAACCGTTATCCCTTTTCTTGCGACCTCCAATGCCATTGCCTTGCTCATTCCAATAACCGCCATCTTGCTTGCGCAGTAATTAACCTGCCCCATATTCCCAGTGAAACCAACAACGGAACTTATATTAACAATCCTGCCATATCTTTGCGGAACATTGATTGTATGGCCCTTTTCGAAAGACCAAATACTGCATTCACATTAACCTTAAACACGGCTTCCAGGTCAGACTCGTTCATTTTTCCAAGCAGCATATCTCTATTTACTCCGGCATTGTTTATAAGAATGTCCAGCCCCCCAAGTAAGGATTCTGCTTTCTCAATAAGCGCATCAACATCCCGAGCACTCGAAAGGTCCCCTACAAGCACATGCGAACGATCTATCAGATTCGCCAGGTCATATAGCGCCTCCTCTCTTGTCCCCGACAACACGACGGAAGCACCTTGCTCAGCCAATTTTATGGCAATCGCCCTCCCTATCGATCCACTCGCTCCAGTTACAACGGCCTTCTTGCCTTCTAAAGAAAACATCATCCTATGATATACGAGCCACAGCAAACACGGCCTAATCATAGCATAAACGCCATCCACGAGGAACATTTAAAAACATACGTTTTATGTCGAAACAACCGGGAGTCAGTTTCTAGATCGGTTTTATAGGATTATCTTCCCTTCGGGCAGTTCCTGAACCTATTCCATAAGATCATTTGTATCAGTGACTTCTTCTGTAGGTCCTAGAGGCTCTCCTTCAGCAGGCTGAGGTTGCATCCCTGCTTTGATATTATCAATTTTCTCATATTCTTCTTTGTAAAATTCTACCAACATTTCGTCTTCGTCTTCGTCTTGTTTGTTACAAGTCGGCGAATTATTGAGAAGCTCAAGCGTGACTGGTGATCTACTCGAAAAGTTCGATCTCCTACTGCTTGTATTTCCTCCATGGGAGCTCACTCTCTGAACACCCTCCTCAACTATTCCCGGTAAATTCTTCAGATGTATAGACAGTGATCGCCGTCGCTTAGCCTTAGCTTCAGCCATAGCCTTAGCCTTCCCTCGAAGATATTTTTGAATCACCATTCGTTGCCCAATTTCCTCTGAGTCCCTCTTGAGAGCTTCAGTTCGCAGCTTTCGCTCGGATTTGGACATTGGCCCTGGGTCTGGCGCTGTTTTTTTACTCTTTTTACTACACTTGCTACACTTGCTACACTTGCTATCCCAAGTATTACTAGTTTTTTGAGTTTTCTTGGAATTTGTAGACTTTATAGAATTTGTATCGTCTTTTTTGTCGTCTTTTTTATCGACAATCACCCCTTGCTGGGAATTTGTAGAGCTTGTAGAAATTGTAGACTTTGTAGAGCTTATAGAGATTGTAGACTTTGTATCGTCTCCTCTATCAATAATCACCTCTTGCGGCACATAGATATTACCATAGATATTACCATAGACATTACTGCAGATAGCCACCGGCGACAAAGACAACGCAAGGACCGAGGCAGCAAACGCCAACTTCGCATATTTCAAATTTATCATACTGATATGAGTCAAATAATTACCACGTAACGGAGAATATTGTGACATACTAATTCCAAACCTGCAACAATTAAATCTCGCAATCAAATAATCCACAGGATAAAGATGCGAGAAAAACTTGAAGATGGGGCGGCAGCGCATTCATGCCACGCCTTCGGTTGATTTCATTTCGATTGCCCGACTCCGGGGCGCACGCGCTTTTTGGGACTTCATCTGAGCCACTTTTGAGATATAATTGCCATGGAAGATTTTTTGCTTTTTGGTTATTACGCATGACGGCATCCGCGGCACTCCATATTGAAAGGGTTTTGGTAAAGATATCGGGCGAATCCCTCTCCAAAGGCAGCGATAATTTTTTTGATTTCTGTGCGGCTAGAAGAATCTGTTCCGATGTCAAGAATCTTATTGCCAGGGGAACTAAAGTATCGATCGTCGTTGGGGGAGGAAATATTATTCGCGGCCGCTCCCTTGAGGGAGATATAAGGCGAGAAGCCGCCGACAGCGTTGGCATGTGCGCAACTGTTATAAATGGGATGATCCTGAGCGAGATTTTTTCTGAATTATCCGTGAGCAATGTTATTTTGTCGCCGATCAATGTACCGTTTGGAATAGAGAATTCTAATATAAAAACCATAAATGACAACCGAGACAAAGTTATTATATTCGTTGGAGGAACTGGGTTTCCTCATTTTTCAACTGATACAGCCGCTGTAATAAACGCAGTGATGACGGGAGCCGATATGATGCTCAAGGCAACAAAAACGAATGGTATATACGATAGAGATCCACACAAATACGACAATGCCAAGTTTATCGCAAGTATAAGTTATGAGGAGGCAATAAGCAATAATATTGCGGTAATGGATAAAACGGCTTTTGTTCTTGCGATGGAAAATAATCTTAAAATCGTTATCTTCTCGATAAACGAAGATGATTGTTTTTGCAGGGCAATCGATGGAAGCATCAGCAGATCTGTTGTTTCGTAGTTGTGTACCGTTAATCAAAATATATTTTAACGCGTTGACCCTCTTGGCAAGGGAAATAAGTTGCCACCTGCTCTCGAGTAAGCGAAATTATGAATTGAACACAAATTGATGTTTTAGACTAATACTATTGCTTAATCGGAAAATATGTGGCACTATAGAAGCAATGTTATGTTTTTATTTTTTTGAGGAAAACTCATGAGAAAATCCAAAAAGTATGTTCTGGCAGTTGTTGCGGCTCTTATGGCCCCGATTTTTATAACAAATGCCACCAGTACGACGCAAAATCCGATAATACAGATAAAAGTGATACCCGACGATTATATTAGATCCAAAATAAATCTTGTAATCGAGGAAGGTGCAATTTTTGCATTAGAAAATATAAAAAGTTCCAATACTAGAAAAGGCGAGATTCGTTCGGTCAATGATTTCGTGTCTAATCTAAATAACCCCAAGAGAGATACAAGTGTGCTTATCACTGCAAGAAGCCGTGTGCCAATGGGAATTTTGAATGATCTTGGATTGCAGAAGGCAAAATTAGATGATCCAATAGAAGTTTCCCAACCTGGCAAGACTGAATTTTACAATTTTCAGGCCATCTACAACCGAAGTAACCCAACGAACAGACTCGGAACCAGATCCGAATTCACTTCCGAAGGACACAAATTCACTAAACGTGATGCGATCGTAATGGATCTGGAAATTAGAGCTAAGCGAATTGCTGGTAAAAAAGAAGTTTCAGTGAATGATGTTCTTAAAGCTATTGATGAATTTAGTGAAAGCAAACACTAAACTACAATACCGGACCCCTAGCAAGTAACGTTGCAGAAGATGTGCAGTATACACTAGGGCAACAAAAAGATTCTGGATTTTTAAGCAGAAATCTGGAAAGAAACCAACCCAGAAGCCACCTTCGGGGTTGGTTCTTGAGATCTTTCTCATAGCTTCGCGGACACACACCAATACCCTCCTGGTTAACCCAGCGAGCTCTCGAGGATAACAGAGCCCGCAGGAACAGGTATCGATATTATAGTAGCATGCTTTTTTATTTTTACGCAAGAAAAATTTTTGTCCCATGAGAAAAATTACTGGAATGAAACAACCGGAGCGGCACCTGGGTCGATTTCATGAGATTATCTTTTTTCTTCTTTAGATTGCTTCTGGAAACTTCAATCACAAAGATTGTTTGTTTTTTCACAATCTTTCAAAAATTTCCACAATGTTAACGATTCCTTAACTCTTTTATGAGATACTGATTATACGTTGGGTGGCGGGGGCGACTTAATCTTTTACGGTAAGGTGATGTTTACTGCGCTCAGATATACTCTTCTATCAAATAT
>JAIROR010000006.1 GCA_031257415.1 Holosporales bacterium
CTATACTACGCTTGTGTGTCGCCATTTTAGTATGCTTTTATATGTTCGCTGGTAGAATAAAACATCTCGCAATGCCCATTATATTCCTGTCTTCCCTTTTGGGGGCAATGTTGCTCGAATCAATTTTCTCTACCACGTTGAAATCTTTTCTTTATGGGACCAGTTGCGTCATTAAGGAAGCATTAATTTTTTCCCTGCCGATTGTGATATTCTCCCTTGTTTATAGCGCGGTAGCCCGTCTTGGTCTTAATGCCCTCAAATTTGTTCTAATAATAATACCCCTTGTTTGTTGTTCGAATTTTTTAAATACAAATTTGTCGTATCTATCAAGTTTACTGTTTGTCAATATGGGGCTGATCACGATTGGCGAGCACCAAAATTCAGTCAGTGAACTATTGCCAATGTTTACCTGCAGTCTCCCAAAGATTATCTCGAACGATATCGCATTATTACTTGGATTTACTGTTGGCTTTGCCAGCGTATTGCTTAAAAAAGAAAAGCTTAGCAACAAAATCTCAGCTGTTTTGGAAGCAATAACAGGGCATTTTTTCAAATGGCTTGTCCCAATAATGCCGCTCTTTATTATTGGGACTGCGATTAAATTGCAACATGATGGTATTCTAAGAGTGATCTTAACCAAATATCTCGCCGTCTTTGGATTTTTCGTTATTTCAGCATATGGAGTTTTATGTTTGCAATACATCTTGCTAGCTGGTCTTAACCTAAAAAAATTCGTGAATAGTATCAAAAATGTGTTGCCAGCCGTTATTACAGGATTCGGATCGATGTCCAGTGCGGCCGCCTTGCCGCTATCAATTAAGGCAGCCGAAAATAATGTTCTTTACGATAAAGACTCCGCTCGCATGATAGTTCCAGCAACGGTTAATATCCATCTGGTCGGGGACTGTTTCTTTATACCAATGGTTGCCCTAACAATGATGTTTTCATTTGGACTTGAGATGCCTTCAATTTACAACTACTCAATATTTGCCCTGTATTTTGTTCTAGCCAAGTTCGCTGTTGCCGCCATTCCCGGAGGGGGAATACTTGTTATGCTGCCGATACTCCAGACGTATCTCGGATTCAATGATGCAATGCTCGGATTGATCACAGCAATATACATTCTCTTCGACCCTGTCATAACCGCCTGCAATATCCTCGGTAACGGAGCAATGGCAATGATATTCGATAGAATTGTTAACAAAGTGAGAAGGAATTACTGAAGCAGTAACGACCTTTATGTAACTGTTGGATTGGCCCGATTGCGAGTGTATTCACTAATTTTTGAGCGGCCAATATTTCTCGCAAAAACATTCTGGTTATAGTAAAAGAGATTATTCAACAGTTTCTTTATACGTCAGCATCAGCGATGAAAAAAATTACGCAATAGCCTCCGCATTATCATAGAAGGATAAAATTTTTGGGCTGTGATAGCATTATATTGCGGAGTGTTTTTGGGGAGAGCAATAATGAATGCGAAGTTTAAATTAAGGCGTCTTGTTGCAGTGATGGTTTTGGGAGGGACAGTGATTAGTGCTTCTAATATTGAAATTACACATAGAGAACGTGAAAAGCATAAAGAGCATACAGAGTATAAAGAGCATAAAGAGCATAAAGAGCATAAAGAGCGTAAAAAGTATACAACGTATGTAGATGTATATGAGAACGAGATTGGGAGAACTTGTGGTTTGAATGAGATTCCTCTGCATGGCGACTGCATAATTTACAAATACTGGAGTGACGGTTCCATTTCTAAATACCTATGCAAATATAGTGAAGGCAAGCGCTTACATAGCAGAATTATGCTTCCCGGCGAAGATACAGAGTCTGAGGGCGAAGACGTAGAACCTGGGGGAAAATAAATGTAAATTCAATACACTTGGAAAACGATTTGGGAGACGGTGGCTCTATTGATTGAAGAAATCTATTGTCTATGCATCTTTATGAACTATTGCGACGTTCTATTCAAGAAATCTCAATTGATTAATATAGAGCCGCCTTCAACTGGTTTTGCTCCAATTATCCGCCTTACACGGCAAAAGAAATAAATTTGCAATTTTGAAAGAAATGCGATACAATTGTATGAACGGGGTTTTGATAAGGAGAGGAAGATGTCCAAGCTGATTTTGATAGTGGCGCTTGCAGCGGCATGCTCTGGAAATAACATCTACGCAGCAGGTAGTGGTTTTTTTAGTTCGAGTCTTGGGGAAGGTATAGAAGGAGAGACGAGTGGCGATGGCATTGAGAGAGCTGAAGTAGGCGGTGTGCAAGGTGCTGAATTATTCTTAGAGAAAGCTAAAGTAGGTGGTGTGCAAGGTGCTGAATTATTCTTAAAAAGGTTCAATAAAATGGTAGAAGAAATTAGCAAATCAAGTAAAAAGGCGCCAGAAAAAGATAATATTAAAAGGGTTTTAAGGGAAGCGAGAAAATTCTCGAATCGTACACAGAAAAAAATTAGAAAAATCAAAAGGCTTCATAATGAGCAAGAAAAAGAAAATGAACTTGAGAGTATTAATTTTGGCATACGGGATAAAATTAATTGGCTTGGGGCAAGCAGCGCAGGCATCGGTGAATATCAAGTAGAAGTAGGTTGCCATGGGAATGTATCCGATGGTGAAAGCGAATCGTCTGATTTTGAATCAGACACTGATCCATCTAGAATTCCAACTCCCCCTGAAGAATCTGCTACTGATCCATCTAGAATTCTAATTCCCCCTAATGAATCCGCTACTGAGTCTGTTCATGACAACAGCGAGTACGAAAGGAGAATAGGGTCCACTCAAAAAGAGCAAAGAAAAGAGAGAAATAGATCATTCAGATACGAAGAGGAAATGGAGGCCCCTCAAAAATGGCAAAGAAAAAAGGGAAATAAATTCTCCCAAAAGGACGAGCGCAAAAGTAAACATGGCAACCGCAAAAATAAACATAAAGATCGTAGCATTTTAGAAGAAATCTATCTAGACGACTACGATTTGGATGATCAAGACTATTTTGATTAGCTGGACCGTTTAGAATGAGCGAGTTGTGTGGCGTTAATTAGGCTCTTTGCGCAGTGGCCGTCGCTGCTGCGCTTTATTCTTGCTGTCCGAAAGACCAGAGAGGATACAAAAATGGTGATTATTGTGGCAAAGCAATGGTGATTATTGTGGCAAAGCAATGTTTTCATGAAGAGAGCATCTATAGCGCAGAAAACAGCATGGCGTGTAGTATATTTATTGCCAACTCTGCTTGTTGAAATGGAACGACAATCGAGAAAGATAGATCTGAATTGAATGTGTTTTTCACAACTACGTCACTAGTCAATAGCATTTTCACTACATCATCTGAGATATCCATTGCTCCAATTCCAACGATATTTATAATGCCGATATCATTATCGACATTGGAATTTTGCCCGTCAATAGCTTCCAGTATTTCATATTTATGAAGTTTATTTGCATAGTACAATGAATCGGCGATGTGGGTTACCGCTATATTCTGCGAGCTGAGCTTTTCCACGATTGGTTCGTGGCTGCTCGAGAGATTGAACGAAAAACACGACGAGTTGTGGGTAATTCCCGCAATCTTTATAGGAGTTATGTATTCTGTTTCATTTGTGATGATCGTTCCTCCACAGTTTTGATCTGCTGCGAAGCTTGATAGAACTCTGAGTTTTACCCTATACGATTTGGCAATATCAACGGAGGCAGCTTGCAGGACCTTTGCTCCATTGATAGCAAGTTCCAACATTTCGTTATAGCTGATGGACCGAAGCTTTTCGGCGTTCAGGACTAGCCGAGGATCTGCTGTATACACTCCATCAACGTCCGTATATATAAGGCATTCATCAGCTTCTATGACATGAGCCACGGCAACGGCAGTTGCATCAGAACCCCCTCTGCCAAGAGTTGTGATATCTCCGCTTTCTGATACCCCCTGAAAACCAGATATAACAGGCACATAGCTTTGATCAACAAGCAAATCCTTTCTAATATACGATATCCTGGATTCTCCGAAAACTGATTCTGTAGTAATTGGAATTTGCCACCCTTGAAAAGATCTTGCTTCAATTCCCCTTTTCTTCAGAGCAAGCGCAAGCAGGCCCGAGGAAATTTGCTCGCCAGCACTAACGACAGCATCGTTTTCCCTACCGATACTTGTCTTCGTGAAATTCTTGGTGAGATCAACGAGCTGATTCGTCATGCCCTGCATCGCCGATACAACGACAGCAACACGACGCCCGGCTCCGATGTGCCCCTCTATGATGGAGGCCACATTCTCGAATCTTGAGGCGGTCCCAACGGAGGAGCCCCCAAACTTCAGCACTATCAGACTCATATCTTATTCTGAGTAGTCTATCCAGCCAACGTGTCCATCCTTCCTTCTGTACACAACGTTGATGCGCCCATTATCAATGTTCTTAAACATAACAACATACGCTCCGCTCAAATCAAGTTTCGCAACAGCTTCGCCAATACTCAGATTCAATACGTATTTCTCCTGTTCAGCAATAATCAAATGCTCCTCATCGGTAGCCCCTCCCTCGGATTCTCTCCTTTCGAGCAGATAATCAACGGCTGGATGCCCCCCTTTCGTCCACGACTCTCTTCGCTTTCTGTCCTTCATTCTGTTCTTGTGCTTCTTCATAATCGTTTCCAGCCTTTGGATCGAATATGAAACAGCTCTATACGGATCACCAGACTCGCAGTCTCCTTTCACTACAAACCCTTTGCTGACGTGAACAACTATCTCAACAGTGAAAATCTTCCTGTCCTTCTTTATAAATACACTGGCTTCAATGATATCTCCTATGTATTTCTCAACAAATAATGAAACTTCGCTCACAGCAAATTCCCGCAGGCTCTCTCCGACATCCACTCCGCTTCCAAGAACTTTTATCTGCATAAAACTCTCTCAAATACCTAGACGAACAACCGTGATTCTATCATAGGATCAGTCGATGTCTCAGAGTTTTTTCTAGCTGTGTGTGATGCCCATGTAGAGACCGTCGAATAATGTTTTGTGTCGGCCGTTCTGCAAAATTCCTATTCTGTTAAACAATTTCTTTTACTATAACAAAAATACTCTACACGAAACATTTACCGCTCAAAAATTGATGAATACACTCGCAATTGAGCCAATTCAACAGTCTCTGCTAGTAATTTGTGAAAGTCTTTCTGCGGCCCGTCCTACCGTGAAACTCCTTGTCT
Organism: Holosporales bacterium; assembly: GCA_031257415.1. Classification (GTDB taxonomy): domain Bacteria; phylum Pseudomonadota; class Alphaproteobacteria; order RUG11792; family RUG11792; genus JAIROR01. The sequence continues at coordinate 5,190 of JAIROR010000006.1, forward strand.
CCGTGGTGGGGGCTTCCAAAATGGGGATGCCTATTGAAGTGTCTGTGCATTTCAGGTTTGTAATTGGTGAATGTCTTCTTGTGGCCTGTTCTCCCGCGAAATTTCTTGTCCTTACTGTGGGGACCATGGCGCCTTTCTCCGAAATGAGAACGCCCCCTAAAATGTTTGTTCTTTCCAGATCTGTAATTGGTGAATGTTCTATCATGGCTCGTTCTGCCGTAAAATTTCTTATCTCTAGTCTCATCACCTGCATGTGGCGGGTGGACGCCAAAAGGAACAGCCATGGCATCTCGGCAGCATACGATATGCGCAAAGCAAAATACTGCCGCAATAAAAAATAACTTCTTCATGATATCACCTAACAATAGCTCCTTATCATTATAATTCTATCTCAAATTATTATAATCCGCAAGCATAATTTGGACAATGTCCCATCATGTTTATGTCACAAAAAAAGATTTTCTTCAGTTCCATTTCAGAAATGCTGCTTTGCCTGCTACGCATCATTTGCGCTCGGAAGATACAAACAATTTTATTAGAACTTGTGTTTTTTTCTTGCACGGGTTGCGGCAAAGCACATACACTTGATATTGTATAGTCCTTGCTATATCAGTGAAAATCACGTGGATTTGAAAGCTCAGGCGGATAAGGTTATAAATTCGCTACTAGGTTTGCCAATTACGTTTGCTATATGGCAGGCGGACGATGAATACGTCCTGCTTTCAGAATCTTTTTCTCGTATGCTGTCGATCAATAAAAACATCGCTTCTGTCACGTATTTTGCCAATGCAGTGGAGAATATGTTTGGAGATTTTTTGTATGCGGCCTCCAAGCACACCATGTTTAATAACGAATACGATCGCATTTCGGGACAGTCTCACATAATTCTTCGGCACAATAAAGTATACGATGTGTATACGTTTATAATAGCCGATAGAGAATCTAGCAATTTTTTGGGAGATATTATTGATGCTTTGCCTATATTTGTATGGTCGCGAGATAGAAACTTGAAAATTCAATATTGCAATAAGAAATATGCAGATGTTTTGGAAACAACGAAACAGGCTGTAATCGATGGCAACATGAAGCTTCCGATAACAACTCCGCACAGCGCAGAGCCCTCTCTTGAGCAGCTTGCTCTGTCTTCTGTCAAGCCGCAAACTGCAAGGAAACACGTCATTATTGGCGGCAATAGAAAGTTTTTGGAGTTCACAGAGCTCCCAACTCAAATCGGTTATGCAATAGATGTTTCAGAAGAAGAAAGAATATCCAAAGAATACGATATATACAAAAGGCAAATGATCGAAATTTTCAATCATATATCCGTGCCGATAGCGATATTTGATATCAACACCAATCTTATTTTTGCCAATAGTGTGATGCTTCATTTGTTTGATTTCGACGAGTCTTATCTGGTATCTACTCCCAGCATTTCCGAAGTTCTCGACGATCTTATGAATAAAAGGAAAATTATTGAAGTTGATGATTTCTCGAAATTTAAGCAGAAAATAAATAGCTATTTCAGGGATATCGTTTCTCCATATCACACGTTTATGCACACTCCAGATGGACGAGCACTGAATGTCATCGTGTCTCCAAACTATGGAGGTGGTCTAACGTTTGTCTTCGAAGATACAACAGAAAAAATAAATATGGAGAGAGAATACAAATCATTAACAGTTGTTCAAAAAGAAACACTAGATCATCTACACGAGGGAGTCGTGGTCTTTGGCTCTGATAACAGACTCAAAATGACAAACCCAGCGATTAACAAGCTTTGGAACAAGACTGATGAAAAACGCAACGAGGGAACCCACATAAAGGATTTCTTCGCAGATTCAGTTGAGCTTTTCCAAAAGCCAGAAGATGTCGAATCGTGGATAGCAGAAGTTATCAATATGAGCTCTCTGCGAATCGAGAATTCGGGTTCTCTAAAATTCAAATCTGGCAGAACAATCGAATATGTATACGTCCCGCTGCCAGGGGGACTGAACCTGCTGCGCTTTATGGATATCACAGATAAAACCAGACTTGAAAAAGCTACTAGGGAGAAATCCGAAATTATCTCCCAAATAGATAAATTAAAATCTGGATTCATAGCCAATATCTCATATGAACTTAAAGCGCCTATTAATACAATTTCCGGATTCACAGATATTCTGGCTAATCAATATTTTGGCTCCCTTAATGATCAGCAGCTGAAATACTGCCACGGCATCATCATAGCAATCAAAAAGCTATCAGATACAATTGATGCAATGTTGAGTCTTGCAACAATAGAAGCAGGACAAATGAAAATGCAATACAAGGAAATCCGAATAGCAACCCTATTGAAAGACGTAGTCAATCTGTTTTCCAAAACACTGAAAGATAGATCCGTAACGACAAGCTTCATGATTAGCGATGAAGATATAATGATGTACGCCGACGAAAAATCACTGAAACAATGTTTATATCAGATAATATCTAAAATACTCCAATTTACAAAGCATGGAGAGGAAATAATGATATCAATCAACGTAACCGACGAAATCCCTGAACGCGTCGATATTAGGGTGAAAAACATGTCTCACAACATTGTTAGCGAGGAGCTGTCGCGCCTGAGAATGGTCGTGGGAAATTTGGACGCTGACGAGAAAAGCTATTTCAACGCCGAGGACTTTAACTTCGCCTTCGCAAGCAGAGTAATAAAACTTCATAATGGCGAAATATATATAAATTCAGGCACGAAATCTAAATCATGCGGAACAGAAATAGGATTCAGAATTCCAGTAAAACCACTCCTCACAAAGGCCCTAATCAAAGAGCACCCAGTCATAGAGATCCCAAAACAACAGAACTCGCAAAGTTTTTGAAGCATGCTTAGTGTTTCCTCGATTTACATGTTCTTATATGTATACGATATACTACGCTAAGTTTCTTTGTTTTTTTAAATTTTCATTACTTCCTCTGTAATCCACAAAAACCCCAACATTTCCCCCCAACGTTAACCATTTATTAACTCCTTTATGAGATACTGAAAGAATGAGGGTGGCGGGGGCGACTTAATCTTTTACGGTAAGGTGATGTTTACTGCGCTCAGATATACTCTTCTATCAAATATTT
>JAIROR010000061.1 GCA_031257415.1 Holosporales bacterium
ACAGGGTATATTTACATTGTTCAAGCCATTACTCTCCTACTAATCAAATATACCTTTATCTGTACCCAATCTCAGATAGCCCTGCAACCTTGCATAGATGCTTCAGTTCATAAACAAGCCCTTGCCAAATTACAACAGCTGCTCAAGTTTTCATGTACTGGCCAAGTACTGTGCGACCTTGTGCTGCGGTTCTTTCGGCAATCATCTTGTTTCTAAAACGAAACAAACACGAACTATCTTTTCCTTTACTCTCTTCTAACAATGCGAGAAGTTCTCCACTTCTCCTGCCCACCAGGGATTTCCTCTTGCGTTACCAAGTCATCTTACCTATATGGTAAGGATCTTTCCTAATGGGGGCCAAACACAAACTCCTATGACTTGCACAAGAGGGCTTCATAAATGGGTTAGGACGTTTCGCTTCATAAACAAGCAATCCCACCTACTTATTTATAGGTTACCACAATATTTTTTGCAATGCAACTATTTTTTTATGTCCCATCACATTTTTTTCCCAAAAAAAGATTTTTTTCATCTCATATCGGGAAGCTACATCTGGAAGAAAATGTTGGGGTTTTCAGAAAGGATCTAAAAACAAACAATCTTTGTGATTGAAGTTTCCAGGAGTAGTCCAAAGAGGCATTATGATCTTTCGAACATCTTTTCTAGATCTTTTTTTAATAGCCTTAGGAAAGAAGGCCTATGGTGATTACACTGAAATACATTTTCTGTATTCTCCATATCGTGGATCATGCAGTTCATTTCGTCAATCGATAATGGCCTGCCGCCTCTGATAGAATTGTGACACGCTATGTCGGCGATTCTTTTTCGTATATATTCTCTTTTGTTCTCCACCTCGTCATTTTCGTCTGACAGAACATCGGCTATAATTTGGAAAGCCTCGTTATTGCTGAGGCTTCCGGGAATGGCTCTGATGATCAACAACCCCTCGTTACCGAAAGCATCGATAGCAGCCGAGCCCTCTACCTGGGGGCGGGTTCCATGCCCAATTGCATCTATCCTGAATCCAAATTCAGTTAGGGTTTTTGTTATTTTGTCATATCTAAGCATTTGGAGGGCAGAAACATTGACAACTTCAGGCCTCATAAGATACTGGGAATTTTCGTTATTACTTATACTATCTATGATTTTATTCATTACCATTTTTTCATGAACCGCATGCTGATCAATAATGAAAACCTCTTCGGTTTCTCTTTTATACGATATTATGTATGTATCAAAGACTTGAGCTATTGCCTCCCCAAAGAAGGAATGAGTCTCTTCCTTGGTATCTATAATTTGATGATCAGCAACAGCATTATGATTATTGGTTGTCCTACAGGTTTGAGTATCGAAATCGAGGAAACCCCTGTTAAAACTTTGGCTGTTGTTTGCAATAGCTTCATCTGGGGCCGCAGCTCTGCTGGTGTTGAAATCGAGGGAAACCCTGTTAAAACTTTGGATATTGTTTGTAATAGCTTTGATAAGGAATCTTTGAACACTCTGTTCATCTCTAAAACGAATTTCGGATTTCGTGGGAGAGATATTTATATCAACGAACAGAGGGTCAATGTCAATGTATAGCACCGCCATCGGATATCTATTTCCCTCGATAACATTTCGATATCCTATTTTCAACGCCATGCTAACAATCCTATCCTTCACGATTCTGTTATTCACGAAAAGCCTGATTGCATTCAGGGAGCTGTATTTGGAATGAGATGGATGAAAAAGGTATCCCCTAGCAGAAATACTCTCGCTCTTCTCTTCGAAATATATCGCCTTCTCGAATAAATTTACTCCGTATATTTTTGATATTCGCGACTCTAACGAATCATTCCTATAAGAAATCAGAGTTTTATTATCCGTTCTCAGGACGAAACTCACACTATCTGTTGTCAGCGAAAAGTTTTCTATAACATTAAGGCACTTCGCGAGTTCGGCATTATCAGACTTCAGAAACTTGAGTCGAACTGGAGTTCTATCAAACATATTCGCTATACAGACTCTCGTCCCCCTTGAAACACTGGATACGTATGGCTCGGAAATCTCGGAGAAATCAACCGATATGCCACGGCCATTGGATTCTATTGAAAGATTGCTTATAGAGGCAATTGATGGCAGCGCTTCTCCTCTGAAGCCATAGCTATTGATATCGAAGAGATTATTTCCAGAGAGCTTTGAAGTGGCATGCCTGAGGATGCACATTTTCAGGTCCTCTTCAGACTGAATTCCGTCTCCATCGTCATCAACAACAATTTTGGATTTGCCACCATTCTTGAGGAAGACTTCGATATTTCTGGCATTTGCATCGATCGAATTCTCAATGATTTCCTTGAGAGCTGAGCACGGTGCCTCTATAATCTCCCCAGCCGCTATCTGATTTATTACCTCGTCACTAAGAACTCTTATTTTGCTCATATCATTTATTGCTGTTATAGTTCTTTAAAACTTTGGCTTTCTGAATATTCCAGTCGCGCGTCTTTATCGTCTCCCTTTTATCGACTACATTCTTTCCCTTCGCGAGAGCAATGCTAATTTTCACAAAACCCTTATGATTAAAATACATGGTCATCGGAACAACAGTCAACCCCTTCCTCCTAATCGCCCCAACGAATTTGTTGATCTGAGTCCTATGGAGCAGCAGCTTTCTCGGTCGTCTCGGTTCGTGGTTGTTGTAGCTCGCCTGCTTATACACACCGATATCGGAATTGAACAAATACAACTCATTATCAGAAGCCCCCATTGGTCCAACGAACGACTCATTTATGCTGACTTTTCCATTCCTTATCGATTTTATCTCAGAGCCAGCCAGAGCAATCCCGGCCTCAACTGAATCAAGTATCTCATAATCAAAGCGAGCCCTCTTGTTTTTGGCTATAATTTTGAAATTTTCATCACCATCATGTTTCATTTGCCTGAACCAGAATGCAGATCCTAACTACAACGATATTAGAAGTATACCACGCAAAACCCCCCAGGCGCTATCGCATTGATCTCTATAGCGAGAAAACACGGGTTCGCAATATGGCGCCAAAGCCGCCACAATGGCCGCCACAATATTTTATGCTATGCAACTATTCTTTTTTATGCCCCATGAGTATAATCAAGGTTTAGGTGCTTTGGCAAAAGACAAGATGTGATGATGAGATGATGAGTGCTACCCACGAAACTCCGCTGATGAGGCAATACAAAGAAATAAAGGCCGAGCATCAGGATAGCCTGCTTTTTTTCAGGCTTGGCGATTTTTATGAGCTTTTTTATGATGACGCCAAGATTGCTTCCGAGGAGCTCGGGCTTGTGCTAACGAAGAGAAATGCAACTCCGATGTGTGGAATTCCGTGGCATGCCCACGAAATATATCTAACAAAGCTCATAAATAACGGGCATAAGGTGGCGATATGCGAGCAGCTTGAGACTCCGGAAGAGGCCAAAAGGAGAAATAACAATGCGGTAAACACGATGGTTCGAAGGGGGGTGACGAGGATAGTGACGAAAGGAACTCTTATTGAGTCCTCTCTGTTGAACGAGAAACGGAGCAATTTTTTGTTGGCGATATCAAAAGGCAAAGATTTCTTTGGTTGTGCGTATGCAGATGTTTCAACTGGGGCATTCAAAATGGAAGAAGTTATCAATACTGATTTGATTGGGTTGATATCGCGAATCGAGCCATCGGAGATAATATGCCCTGATATCATGCTTTCAAGTAATGATGTTTTAGATATCGTTAGACAGTATAGGTCGATTATTCATCCTTTGCAGTCGACGAAACTCAGCTTCAAGGATAGTGCTGCGCGAAGGCTAACCGACTTTTATAAAATTATGTTTGTTGATGCGATCGGGGACAATGTCCCTACCCATTGCTTGGAGGCCGCTTCCTTTATAATTGAATATGTGACAAATGCTTATGCCAAATCTTCTGTAAATCTTTCTTTTCCAAAGTTTATTAATGAGTCGGAATATGTGCAGATGAATCATTTCACGAGAAGGAGCCTGGAGCTGCACACTTCAAATAACAACGAAAAGAAAAGCACATTGCTTCATAGCATCGACCAAACTTTAACCCCTCAGGGCGCGAGGCTGCTTTCGGATTGGCTTGCGAGCCCCCTTGCTTCCGTCGAAAAAATAGAGAAGCGATTAGATTATGTTGAGTTTTTCGTGAAGAATAATGATGTCTTGGAAACTATACGAGAGAAACTTGACAATTTCCCCGATGTTGAAAGAGCTCTCTCAAGAATAATTATGGATAAGGGAGGGCCCAGAGATCTCGCCATCGTCCGCTTGGCGCTGCACAGAATGAAGGAGCTGAATGAAATTATTCGGCAGAACGAAATAATAAAAAGTTTGGATCTGTATTTCACTGGCATTGATATACTGGTGAGGCTGCTCGATTCTTCAATCAAAGAACATGATCTTCCATTATTGGCAAGAGATGGAAATTTCGTAAAGCGGGGATATAATGGGGAATTAGATGGCTATAGAAACATTGTGGAGAATAGCGAAGTCTTCATACAGGCGCTTCAAAAAAGATACAGTGAAGAGTCGCAAATCTCTAACTTAAAAATCAAAAATAACGGAATTCTAGGATATTTCATAGAGGTATCTGCTAATAGTTCCTCGAGGGTCCCATATGATTTCATACACAGACAGACACTGGCATCAACCATCAGATATTCCACAGAGGAGCTTTCGGAGCTGGCCTCCAAAATATATGAAGGAGAAGGCAAAGCCAAAAGGCTGGAACTTTTTATCTTCAGCGATCTATGTTTGCGAATCAGCAGTATGCAAAAGTTTATCAAACATTCTTCTCAGAAAGTCTCGTTTCTTGATTGCGTTTCGTCTTTGGCTTTCTTGGCAATACACAATAACTATGTCAGGCCAATTATTAATAATGGATATGAAATTCATATACAAAATGGAAGACATCCTGTCGTCGAAAAGAATATGCAGGCTCTTGGCGAAAAATTTATTTCAAACGATTGCGTAATGAACGAGAATTCCATAGTATCAGTCATTACTGGCCCGAACATGGGAGGAAAAAGCACGTATCTGCGACAGAACGCTATTATAACCATCATGGCACAGATGGGATCGTTTGTCCCTGCTGAAAAAGCTATCATTGGAATCGTTGACAGAATATTCAGCAGGGTCGGGGCGAATGACGACATATCATCAGGGCGATCGACATTTATGGTCGAGATGGTTGAAACAGCTCTGATCATTAGGCAAGTGACCGATAGATCTCTCATTATCATGGATGAAATAGGCAGGGGGACATCAACATATGACGGGCTGGCCATAGCTTGGGCCATTATAGAGGACCTGCACAATAACATAAAAGCCAAGACCCTGTTCGCCACCCATTACCACGAGCTCAAAGACATATCCGAAAGCATGGAAAATATCAACTTTTTAACAGTTAAGGTCAAAGAGATGGGCAGTAAAATCATGTTCATGCATAAGGTTATACAGGGCTTTGCCGACAAATCATACGGAATACACGTGGCAGCCCTAGCAGGCTTCCCCCAAAGAATCCTCGATAGAGCAAACGAAGTATTGGGCAAAAGATCTCGCGAATAATTCTCTGGAATCGACCCAGGTGTTATTTCCGGTTGATTCCATTCCATTTATTTCAACCTTTTTAAAAAAACATACGTTCCTAAAGTTCCTCCTGTCCATCCCTGGCTGACTTCTCCTCAATTGTTTGATACAATTATCCTGTAGTAATTGGGAGTTGCTCTGGTGGAGACGATATGAGGTTTCTTGACGAGGCCAAGGTATACATAAAAGCGGGCGATGGCGGCGATGGCTGCTTGAGCTTCAGGCACGAAAAGTTCATAGAGTTTGGGGGACCAGACGGAGGCAATGGCGGGCGAGGAGGATCCGTATACGCGACCGCCGTCCGCGATATCAATACATTGGTTGACTACAGATATAAGCAACACTTTCAGGCGGCGCGTGGGAAGAATGGCGAGGGACAGAACAGGACTGGACGTTCGGGCGAGGATATTGTTTTGAGGCTTCCCGTCGGAACGCAGATTCTTGACGATGATAAAGAAACAGAAATAGCCGATTTGACGGAGGAAGGACAGACTGTTTTATTGGTGGAGGGAGGCAAGGGCGGCGCCGGTAATGCCTCGTTTAAGAGTTCTATTAATCAAGCTCCGCGAAAAACCACAAAAGGTCAAGTAGGCGAGGAGAAATGGATTTGGTTGAAATTGAAGCTAATCGCCGATATTGGACTGCTCGGCATGCCAAATGCGGGGAAATCCTCATTTATAATGGCTGTCACAAACGCAAAGGCAAGAATCGCCGATTACCCTTTTTCAACTGTGAAACCGCAGCTCGGAGTCATCAAAGTATACGATAATGAATACGTCATCGCAGACATCCCGGGGCTCGTGGAAGACGCGCACTCCGGAAAAGGGCTCGGAGATAAATTCCTCGCTCATATAGAGAGGTGTTCCGTATTCGTTCATATAATTGATATATCGGCACCAGATCCACTAGAAAACTATATAAAAATCAGAAACGAGATAAGCCTATACAACAAATTACTGGGCGAGAAACCAGAGATTGTGGTCCTCAACAAGAAAGACCTAATAACCGCTGAACAAACTGACCGTATTCTTCAAGACTTCAAGGAAAAATGCCCGAGCAAGGTATTCGCAACATCGACCATCAATAACGCGGAGGAATGCACCAATATAGTAACAAAGCTCATAGGTTCAGAATTTCTGAATAACCGGAAGAAAACGGAGTGGTAGAACGTGGACAATATCAGAATTCTTTCGGAAGAAAACGGAATGGCAGAACGCGGGCAATATCAGAATTCCTTCGGAATTGCCAGAACCGAAGCTTTTGGAGCGAGGGGCGGCGGCGGCACAGAAAAATCACCACACCGCGCGCTGCAAGAGAACGTCACACCGCGCGGCGCGCCCGATGAATACTCGCTACTTCTTATCTTTTGCACCACCGTCTGCGGGCTTCTCCCCATCTCCATCCTTATCCTTATTTTCCTTCTTTTTCTTTTTTTTCTTGGTATCAGCATCTTCTTCGTCGGTCTCAACATCTTCCTTCGCGGTCTTTTCCTCTTCCTTCGTGGCCTCCTCCTCTTTCTTGCCATCCTCTCCATCCTTCTCCTTGTCCAAGTCGGCGGCAGCTTCCCCCTTCGCCTCCTTTGCAGCTTTACCCTTGCCAGCATCCTCAGCATTAACGGCAAAAGCAGTTAATCCAAGCAACACCATTAACAAACTCCCCTTCCTAAACATGATCATCTCTCCCAAAAATACAAACCCGGCCATATTAGCCCATCATAATTCTATTCTACTACGAATCCGCAGGACTTTTAAATAGAAATTTTAACATGTGCGCATCCACATATTTTGAGACGAATCAAGAATCCAGCAGAACAGTATGCATATACTATAATAAAGGTTTGCAGTTTTGAAGAGTAGATCAAACATCTACTAAGACTTCTTTGCCATTTTAGAACTGAAATATGTTGACCCCACCAAGATCTATTGAAAACTTGCGCCAAGTTTTCAGCGGCCCAGACCATTTCGCCACCCTCGAGTTATCAACGATGTTTCAGTTTACAACAGCCACAGTTTTCGTTTCGCACCTGTTTAAACTCTAACATTTCTGTATAATTTTATTACCTTATATTCTGTCCGTCAACACTTCCGTGCGGATTTTGGTGCCATGCGATGCAGATATCGTTTTTTTTCAATTCTCGTGCAATAAACTATTGATCGGCAAAGATAACCATGTATACTCTGTGTGTATGTTTTGGCTTTGAATTGGTTTTGGCATGTCTTTCTTTTCTATAGGTAAGAACGAAATGGAGAAACTGAAAAAGATAGAGGATGGGCTGAGCAAGTCCGCAATGAGGGAAAACAATTCTTTGTCTGGAGAAAACGGAAACGTGTGTAGTTTTGAAAAGGTCGTGTTGGATAAAGAAATGAGGAAGCTGCGCAATAAGATGGCAGTCCTCAGAAAAGGATCTCCCGCGAATCATAGCGATGACGACGGAAGCAATAATGAGCCCGCCTGAATACTGTTGGAGATTGTCAAACTATTTTTTAAGGCCCGCCTGGATACTGTTGGAGATTGTCAAACTAGTTTCTTAAACCACTTCATGCTCCTGTATCTCCTGTATATTAGACAGAAACTAACAATGAAACTTGTTAGCATGAACATATACAAGGAGTTCACAGAATCCAGCTTGTCGAAATAATACATAATAGCAGCAGGGATTACCATAAAACACCACAGGCATCCTTGCGAAACTATTGTTGGGTATTTGGTATCTCCGCCTGCTACCAATGTTCCCCATGTCACATATTCAATTGCCTCAACAAAGAATACAAGACAAGTGTATGTCAGGCACACAGATACTCCGCTTGCGATCTCTCCATCAATACCACCGATAAACATTCCGAGAACGCTGAACGCCGCCTTCTGATAGAATATCATCGGGATGCTAGTTAATATCGAAAAGATTGTCAGAAGAAAAACGAATCTTTTATATGTCAGCTTGATTGATTCGATATCATTCATGCCTATCATATTTGATGCTATCGCCGCTACTGCCTTGTTTAGCCCCTCTGCAAAGAAAGAGATCAAGACGTAGATATTCACTCCTATCCCATAAATAATGCCAAGTGTTTTCGATGAAAATCCTGTAATAACAACGATAAGCCACCATGCCAATATTGAAAAGAAATTGCCTATTGATAGAGGAGTTCCGATCTTGAAACAATCTATTAATATCTTTTTGTCGAATGATCTATTCTTCAACGTTTGATATTTCTCTCTGTTCCTTTTACTCAGGAACATAATTGCGAGAGCGAGAATTTGCATACCCTCGGCAATTACTGTTGCAATCGCCACTCCTGCCGCCCCCTTATGCTCGACAAGAACAAAGAAATAATCGAGGGCAGCATTTATAATATTGCCGAGAACAACAACAATTGTTATGATAACAGTTTTTCCGCGTCCTATATAGAATGCCGCCAACCCAGCGAAAAGGCTTGGGATTGCCCCAAAATACAAGAGGATTCTCTGATATGCCAGCCCCTCTTCAAAAGCGTATTCCGGGAGAAAACATATATGTTCCGCAAAATAACCAATTGGAAGAAATATGACAATCGAAATTATAAGAGACATATAGATCATTTGCCATATTGGTATCGGGATTTTATCATACTTCTCTTGGCCGTTATATTGTCCAACGAATATTTCAGACGTACTGGCAACCCCCACAAACAACCATGTTATAATCGCCACGAAGTTTCCGGATGCAGTCACAGCATACATGGCCTCGCTCGAATGAACAGCGACGATCGTCCTATCTATGAAGTACATCAGATTGGCAGAAAGGGAGGTCAAGATGGCAGGAATCGCCACTTTCAAAAGGCTACTATACGAACTATTTATTTCAGTTTTGCGTTTCATAAATGTAATCGTTATTTCTATTGCCCTATAAACTCTTCACAAATTCTTTGTTTTAGTCGCGAAAAGTAAAAAACTTCTAAATACCTGAAATTAATTTTAACAGTATTTTGAAATTGCGTCAAGGCCATATTCAAAGCATGTGTTCGAAAATGGTGCCGATTGAGGGATTTGAACCCCCGACCTACTGATTACAAATCAGTTGCTCTACCAACTGAGCTAAATCGGCCAACATACATACACACACGCACATGCGCCAGAACTCCACCCCTCAAACAAACCGCCCAAGACAAACCGCTTTGACAATCGCTCCAGGCGGGGCAGGGGCACCCGCAAATGGGGCGAGTGATCGGAATCGAACCGACGACCTCCAGAGCCACAATCTGGCGCTCTAGCCAATTGAGCTACGCCCGCCATACGGTAGAGCCTCCATACGAACAAATCCGAAATAAAACACAAAACACTACTCAAAATCCACGTTTCGCTCAAAAGCTCGCATTAATAAATAAATTCGCTCATACCTTTGTATCTCCTCATTTAACAAAGGTCAAGATCCTATTGGGGAGAGAAAGTGAAAAAGTTGCAGTATATGTCTTGGTTATATCCTACTATGCGCTTTGGCTGCGCTTATCGAGCAACGCTTTTTTTATTTTTCGAAATTTTGCAGAAAGGACATTAGTCGGCGCATTTTCTATGTAACTGTCCAGACCGCCATTCTTTTCTATGGAGCGACTTGCATTGGTTGACAACCTGGCTTTGACCTTCATTCCCATGGTATCACTTAAAAATGATACGGGCTGAAGATTCGGCATAAACCTGCGCTTCGTCTTATTGTTGGCATGGCTGACGTTATGGCCATACTGCACCCTTTTCCCGGTAATTGGACAAACTTTGGACATTGCAAAACCCTCTTTTCCA
>JAIROR010000075.1 GCA_031257415.1 Holosporales bacterium
ATTATACCACAAAAGTATTAATTTTCCGTTAAACTTGACAAAAATTATTTTTTATGGTAGAATTATTCGGGGGCACCTTTTGAAAAAATTCTTCAGAATTTGCACAGTTTTTGAGTGGCAAATAAGTAAAACAAAGAATAATATTTCGAATACTGAATCCCGAAAAGTTAACAAAGTCTTAATTTTTGGTCGGTTTTGCCAACTATTTTGTTAGTGGTTTGTTAAGAAACAGTTGGCGAAACTAGAAGATCAAAAACAAAAATTTTACGAAACCAACAGGGAAGCGATTTTTGTCTCTTCTTTAATAATCCACAAATTAAATATTCGCATAATAATGAGACCAATACCTATTTTGGTGATTATTCCCAAAGATTATTCCCAAAGATTATTCTGTTTTATAACAATCACCATTTCGTTTTAGTTTCCGTCTGGGCTCGCACAATACGACAAGAATCAAATAAAACATCGGCTAATAGAAACTTGACAGACATCGCATTATATTATATCCTTTAATTAGAGTAGTTTGTATTTTTTAATGGATATGAGCCATGGTTATTAGGAAGATGTTTTTAATTACGACAATAGCGGTGGTGCCGGCATATGCAATGCATGATGTATTTCCTTCAGCGCAGACAACATTGAGAGCAAACGATAATGTGCCCTCCACAAACACAGAAGAAGAGAATCGCGGCAGCAGGCAGATGAAAGTGGACTTTGAGGATGGAAAATATGATGGGGAGATTGATAATAAGGGCCTAAGAGAAGGAAAAGGAAAGATGATATATGCAGATGGAAGTGTATATGTGGGAGATTGGAAGAATGATAAAAGAGAAGGAAAAGGAAACTTTGTATGGAAAGGTGTGGGCGTATATAACGGGGATTATAGGAATGATGAAAGAGAAGGAAGTGGTACATTTAAATCTATAGACGGAGATGTATATGTGGGAGCGTGGAAGGGTGGTAAAAAAGAAGGACAAGGAAAGATAATATACAGAAATGGAGATAAATATGAAGGAAACTTTGAAGATGGTAGAATAAAAGGGAAGGGAAGGATAGTGTACGCAAATGGAAATGTATATGAAGGAGAGATTAGGAATAGAATAAAAGAAGGGAGCGGAATATTGACATGGCGAAATGGAGAGAGATATGAAGGAGACTTTTATAATGATATGAGAGAAGGAAAAGGAAGGCATACATACGCAAACGGAGATGTATATGTGGGAGATTGGAAGAATGGTACAATGGAAGGAATAGGAAAGATGGTCTACAAAAAAGGAGGTATATATCAAGGAGTGTGGAAGCATGGTGTTAGAGAAGGAAAAGGAAAGATGATATATGCAGACGGGAGAGTATATGACGGAAATTGGATAAATGATAGAGAAAGAGAAGAAGGAAGGAGGAAAGGAAAGATAGTACATAGAAATGGAGATGTGTATGAAGGAGACATTAAGAATGCTGAAGGAGATTGGAAGAATAGAATAAAAGAAGGGAAAGGCAAGTATGTATGTGTAAATGGAGATGTATATGAAGGGGATTGGAAGAATAATATGATGGATGGGAAAGGTAAGCTTGAGTGGAGAGATGGAGAAGTATATGAAGGAGATTTTCTAGAAAACGAAAGAGAAGGAAGGGGAAGGATGGTGTACAAAAATGGCGCTACATATGAAGGAGATTATAAGAATGATCAGAGAACAGGAAGTGGGACGATGATATATCCAGACGGGCACATATATGTCGGAATTTTCTTGGGTAATTCAGTAGTATACGGTACGATAACATTTCCACCCAATGATTCAAAAGGGAGGATAGCGTATATAGGAAAGTGTAGAGGAGACGGCATACCACACGGAAAGGGCACGATGATACTCAAAAGAGGAGACAAAGGCGAAGAAGCGATTGAAGGAACGTGGGAAAATGGAAAGCATGTTAAATGAAATAAATTCCTGGCCCCAGCTCCCAAAGAAAATCATGGGACAAAAATTTTTCCTTGCATAAAAAAGTATGCCACCGTGTTATCGACGCTTGTTCCTGCGGGCTCTTCTAGCTTTGGAATCCGCGAGGTTAACCAAGAGGGTGAGGTGGTGGATACCAAATCAGCGAAAGACTGTGGATTTTTCCGCCCTAGAAATACCAATGGCGACCTACCTCTTCTCAGGCAATCTTTTGGTGTTTGGGTGCATGCCTGAGTGGGGAGGTGGATACCAAATTAGCGAAAGACTGTGGATTTTTCCGCCCCAGAAATACCAATGGCGACCTACTTCCTCTCAGGCAATCTTTTGGTGTTTGGGTGCATGCTTCCCAGAGTTATTTGTTGGTATACCTTCTGAACCACGTATATTGGCGTTTTGCATAGTGTCTTGAATTTGTGCATGCCTTTTGGATCATTGTTTCGTAGTTGCTTTTCCCTTCCACGTAATCGCAAATTTCTCGAACGCCAATTGCCTGAAAAAGAGGGTAGTTTCTGTCATGCTTCGTTTTCTCAAGTAAGTTTTCGATTTCTTCGATGGCTCCGTTCTCAATCATATATCTGAATCTTGTATTGATCCGAGCGTATAATTCATCTCTCCGGCAGTCAATTATCTTGATTCTATATGGTATATCATCTAGAAAGCTAATGGTTTTGCCTTCGAAAAAGGAGCGGATAGACAGTCCAGTTTGAAGAAGTATTTCATGGGCTCTTTGCATTTGCCGATGTTTGTCAGGGGTGATTGAATTGCGCAGCTTCTCATCGTTTCTGTAGACACAGTCGCACAACTCTTTGTAGTTACTTTTGGCGAGGTCTGCTGTGATCTTCCTGATTTCAGCTGATATTTCAGGCAATTCTGAAATACCGTTTACTAAGCAATCTATATACATTCCAGTTCCCCCAACAACGATGATTGGATACTGCTCGCTATTTACGGATTGCCTGATGATCCCAGCTGCCAAGCCAGCCCACTTCGCCGCATTCATTTTCTCATCATATTCGCATATCGAATATAGTTTATGTTCTACCTCTTCTCTTGCTGCTTCATCTGGCTGGGATGTGACAATTGGAATATCCTTATACACCTGCATACTATCAGCATTTACTACAACGGCACCAGCGACAGACCTCGCGATCTCCACCGCCGCCAGTGACTTACCACAGGCCGTGGGACCTGCGATTACTAGCAATTTCGATTTCACTTTCGGGAAATTCTCTCTTCGGTTCCTTCGCCTATCGTCTCCTTGACGAGAAGGGCAACAACATATGCAACCAGAACAGCTAACGGAAGCACAACGAACGACTTTCGGTAACACACTACATCATAGACCCTTGTTCCCCCTTCCGAGAAACAACCATTCCAGAAAAGATCCAGAAGATATCCTAGTGATGACTGGAAGATCGAGCCAACGAACATAATAATGGCGTTCGTCCAAGCGAGGGCAGCGCCCAGTGTTTCCCCTGTGGAGTTGTTTCTAACACACGTGAAATTGATTACCTGAGCTCCTGTAAAGATTCCTATTGTGAAAACTATGGCGTATGAGGCATACAAGCCAACATCGGTATATATCAGAAGAACAAACAACAGCGATATCATAACGGCAGACAATTTGATAACTTTCATATAGCTGTTCCACTTCCTTGCAACCATCGCTAGTAAAACACTACCGACAGCGACACCTATGAACAATGCCGAAGATACAATAGAGGCAACCTCATTATTTACCCCGCATTTGGACATAAAGAAAGGCACCGCCCAAAGTTCTGAGAACGCGGCAATCGGGAGGTACATCAACGCAGCCACAATAGCAGAAAACAATATCTGCTTATTCTTCGCAACAACAACAATTGTTGCCGTTATTGATTCGGAGTATCCCTTCTTTTTGCTTGCCTTAACCTTGGGCTCATTTTTGGGTATAAATGCCAATATCAATATCAGAAGAACAAATCCTAGAATGGCAAACAAGTATAAAGATTGCCTCCAGCCAATAGTATTAACGAGCTTTGCAACCGGAAGCTCTCCAAACAGCCCACCAAGGGTCCCCATCATGTTTGTCGCCCCAGCGAGAGTGACAAAATATTTGGCAGGAAACATCACGGACGCCACGTGCAGGCTGCTTATAAAAGCACACGCAGACCCGGCCCCTATCAAAAACCGCCCTATCTCGGCGACGTACAAATGCTCCGTGTGGGCAAAAATGAGGGCACCGATACCACAGAGAACCGTTGAAACACCAAGCAAATTTCTCGGGCCAATTCTGTCTAGAACAAACCCGCATGGCAATTGAAACAACGTATACGCGTAATAGTAGAAAGATACCAGCACCCCAAGCATAGTCGTCGTAGCATTAAACGAAACCATCATCTCGTTCGTCATAACGCTTGGAGAAACCCGCAGCACCATTTCATATAGGTAGAAAAACGAAGCAATCCCCCATACGGTCCACGCCTTCGTCAAGTTTTTATCATTGATACGTTCACCATTACTCATCCGCAAATACCTCTCATCACTACGCCACTATTCATCCGCAAATGCCTCTCGCCATTACCCATCCGCAAACACCTCTCGCCATTACCCATCCGCAAACACCTCTCGCCATTACTCATCCGCAAACACCTCTCGCCATTACTCATCCGCAAACACCTCTCGCCATTACTCATCCGCAAACCCACAAACAAATGTTCACCTCTGGGCATACTCCTTAGTTCCATCTAGTTTGTATAGTACCATATTTATAGTTCCTCGTGCAAGCAATTCTTCAGTTTGGAATAGCCGAAATTGTTAGCCGAAATTGTTGGCAGAAGTTGCTGGCACAATCTGCGGAGATCAAAGATCTGCCTCTCGCCAAAACTGAGTTTGCTGCGTCACTCGTCGATAATGAGTGGTGAGGTGGTGCTCAGTGGCGCTGCTGATATTGTTGAATCTTCGGAAGCAGGCGCCTCATCAAACTTGAAACTTGGAGGAAGTTCTTTATTGTTCTTTTGGGTTTCAGGGATCGGGTTGCCCTCCAAGTTGATCTCATTTATGTTGCCTTCTGCAGACACAAATGGATTTGGTGTTGTTATTTTGTTTTTAGATAGAACAATACTGATATTCGGCGTCCCAGATGTAGTCTTCAGTATTTCGGCCAATTTCTTCGCCTCGGAGTCCCCTATATTGCTGTCGCTTAAGTCAATTAGTATAATGCCGATAAGCAATCTAAACACTTTTTCGCCGGATATATTTCCAGACTCATCTTTAACAAAGTCGTACATAGCATCAATTACGCTCACTCGGCCATTATTCCTTATAATCAGCATCGTGATCACCTGAGGATTTTCCGATATAAATTTAAAAAGAATATTCAGAGTTTCTTCATTAAGTTGGCATCCCGATAATCCCAGCTCTATTTTAGAGTACTTATCGTTATTTTTTGTTAACCAGTCAACTAAGTATTTCATATCTATTTCGTTCAGATTTTGGCCCTCTAAATTTATCCCTTTAGTGGTCTCCTTTTCAAATTCTGCCAAAGCTGGATCTATTTTTTCGTTTCCATTATCTTTTTTTTCCTCCTCTTCCTTCTTCTTTTTTATAGATCTTTGCTCTCTCTTTGTGTTTTTATTTTCTGCCCTGGCATTCAAATCACAAACACAGAGAGAAGAATATGTCGCCGCTATAAACAGAGCAAGCAGCAAATATTGAATAGTTCTAGAGATGGTCATTTTGGCTACATTCGCGTTATAAACCTCATGTGATTATTCTCGCATATAATAGTTAACAAATTATTAAATTCTAGAATAAATACAGCTTTTTTGTTATCCTCAATTAAAATGTCCTTAATAATGCCATGGGAAATCGCAGAATGCCAAACAACAGAGGAAGAATCATTTCTGGAGAACTTCGGAAAAGAATCATCAAAACCCCGGCTGAAAAAGAAATCAGGCCGACTTCTGACTATCTTAAGGAATCCATTTTTAACGTTCTTGAACATGAAATTTGCATTTCTGATACCAATACAATTGACATATGCGCAGGTTCCGGAGCCCTTGGAATCGAGGCTTTGTCCCGCGGATCCAGGGAATGTGTATTCATAGATAACAATAAAACTGCCATAACTTGTATAAACGAAAATGCAAAGAAACTCGGAATACATGATAGAAGTTTTGTAATATACAGCAACGCCAGCTTTATAAATGAGAAAATCCTGCGATTTTTTAAAGAGGAGAGAGAGTTGCTGATCTTTATTGACCCACCATATTCTGATACAGATTTGCTTCAATCAATAGTAAGCAATGTGAGAAACATTGGGAAAATATGTAAAAAAATGATCGTCATAGAATCTGGAGTATCGTTTGAGCTATGCCCAGCTCCCGATGAGCAAGTGATCACAAAAACATACGGCAAATCGAAAGTGTCGTTTCTAAAAAGAAATTAGGAATGTCTTAAGTCTGCAGTGATTCCAGGCAGTTCTAGTGGTTCCTGATTTGCCTCAAAACATGTGGTTTGTACAGGCTAAAAACCCAACATTTCCCCACAACCTTAACCGTTTATTAACTCTTTTATGAGATACTGAAGATTATCTTTTTTGTTCTTTGGATTACTTCTGGAAACTTCAATCATAGAATTGTTGTATCTTTTCTTGCAATCTTGAAAAAAACCAACATTTCCCTCCAACCTTAACCATTTATTAAAACTTTTATGAGATAATGAAAGAATTAG